>NZ_SOHC01000070.1:0-44507 GCF_004403955.1 Cryobacterium sp. TMT1-2-1 | reverse complement strand
CCTGATCATGGCGCGCACCGACATCCGTGCCACGGTGCCGGGTGATGGCGGCCTCGACGCGGCCGTCGACCGGGCGAAGAAGCTCGTCGACGCCGGCGCCGACGCGATCTTCCCCGAGGCGATGGCGACGCTGGCCGAGTTCGAGGCGATCCGCGCGGCCGTCGACGTGCCGCTGCTGGCGAACATGACCGAGTTCGGCAAGAGCGAACTGTTCACGGTCGACCAGCTCGGCGGGATCGGCGTCAACATGGTGATCTTCCCGGTGTCGCTGTTGCGCCTGGCGATGGGCGCCGCCGACCGTGGACTCGCAGCCATCCAGGCGGAAGGGTCGCTGACCTCCCTCCTGCCGGAGATGCAGCACCGCACGGAGCTCTACGAGCTGCTCGACTACGAGGCGTACAACAAGTTCGACTCAGGCATTTTCAACTTCAGCGTGAACGAGAAGGGAACGATATGAGCGAGAAGGATGTGAAGGTCTTCAAGGGCCTCGCCGGCGTGCCGGTGGATGTCACCGCGATTTCGAAGGTGAACTCGGAGACGAATTCCCTGCTGTACCGGGGCTACCCGGTGCAGGAACTGGCCGCCCTGTGCAGCTTCGAGGAGGTCGCGTACCTGCTCTGGCACGGCGAGCTGCCGGACGAAACACAGCTGGCCGAGTTCGAGCAGCTGGAACGGTCGCTGCGCCGGCTCGACCCCGTCGTGCACCGCGTCATCGACGAGCTGCCGATGAGCGCGCATCCGATGGATGTGCTGCGCACCGCGGTCAGCGTGATCGGCGCCCGCGACCCCGAGGTCGCCGACGCGTCGCCGGAGGCCAACCTGGCCAAGTCGATCCGGCTGTTCTCGCAGTTGCCGGCGATCATCGCGTACGACCAGCGTCGCCGCCACGGCCAGGGCCCGGTCGAACCCAGGGACGACCTCGGCTACTCGGCGAACTTCCTGCACATGACCTTTGGCGAGGTGCCGGAACTGGCCGTCGTCGACGCGTTCGACGTCTCGATGATCCTCTACGCCGAGCACTCGTTCAACGCGTCGACCTTCACCGCGCGGGTGATCACCTCCACGCTCGCGGACCTGCACTCCGCGGTGACCGGAGCGATCGGCGCGCTCAAGGGCGCGCTGCACGGCGGCGCGAACGAAGCCGTGATGCACACCTTCGACGAGATCGGCGCGGGCGAAGGCGCCGGCGACCGCGCGGTTGCCTGGCTGGACCGCGCCCTCGTGGACAAGCGCAAGATCATGGGCTTCGGGCACCGGGTCTACAAGAACGGCGACTCACGGGTGCCGACCATGCACGCGGCGCTGCTGACCCTGGTCGAACACTACGAGCGGCCCGACCTGCTCGAACTGTACGCGGCGCTGGAAGCGGCGATGACCGAGCAGAAGGCGATCCTGCCCAACCTCGACTACCCGTCCGGACCGGCCTATCACCTGATGGGCTTCGACACCCTCACCTTCACCCCGTTGTTCGTGGCGGCCAGGGTGATCGGCTGGACGGCGCACATCATCGAGCAGACCGGTTCCAACGCCCTCATCCGCCCGCTGTCGGTGTACGACGGCGTGGAGGAACGCCACATCGTCTGAGGACCTTCGCCGGACGCTTCGCGGCATACCATTGACCAATGGCCCATGACGCAGTACGACAGACGACCGGCAGCATCCACGGCACCGAGGTGAACGCATGAGCGTGCACCTGGTCGGCGGCGGCTGGGCTTCCGAGCACTATCCCGCGGTCTACGGACCGTTCGTCGGTGAGGCGACGGCGCGAGCGACCGCGGCCGGACGGGTCGAACCGCGCATCGCGATCATCTCCGTGCGGTCCGGCGACGGCGACGAGCACGCCGCGAACCTCACGGCAGCGCTGGCCGCGGCCGCGCCCTTCGAGCCCGTGCTCACCACGCTCGAGCTGGACGGCCGGGCGGCCCTGACCGCGGTCGGGGACGTCGACGGCATCGTCATCGGCGGCGGGCTCACCCCCGCCTATCTCGCCGCGGTCGCGCCGATCGCCGGAGAGATCCGCCGCCAGGTGTCGGCCGGCATCCCCTACCTCGGCTACTCGGCCGGCGCGATGATCGCCGCCGAGCGCGCCCTGACCGGCGGCTGGCGGATCGGCGGCGTCGAGGTCGCGCCACAGGACGGATCCGAGGACCTCGACGAGGTCACGGTCGACAACGGCATCGGCTTGCTGGATGTCACCGTCGAGGTGCACGCCGCGCAGTGGGGCACGCTGTCCCGACTGATCGCCGCGGTCGAGGCCGGACTGGTCGACGGAGGCCTCGCCATCGACGAGAACACCGCCCTGGTGGTCGGCGAGGGCGCGCTGGGCGTGGTCGGCGCCGGCAGCGTCTGGCGGGTCAGCCAGGCGCCCGACGGGGTTCTCGTCAGCACCTTCGGCGCCTAGGACCCCGTGCCGACGCCCCCGGGGGCCCGCTTCGGCGACGGCCGGATCGACCCCGGCTGGGCCGAGGCGCTTGCGCCGGTCGCTCACGAGATGGGCGCGATGGACGACTTCCTCCGGGCCGAGACGGCGGCCGGACGCCCCTGGCTGCCCGCAGGCGACAAGATCTACCGCGCCTTCGGCCATCCCTTCGACGATGTGAAGGTGCTCATCGTCGGCCAGGACCCGTACCAGACCCCCGGATTCCCGATCGGGCTGTCCTTCGCCGTCGACCCCCACGTGCGTCCCCTGCCGCGAAGCCTCCAGAACATCTACCGCGAACTCCACGACGACCTCGGGCTGACCCCGCCGCCGCACGGCGACCTCACCCCCTGGGCGGCGCGTGGCGTCATGCTGCTGAACCGGGTGCTCACCGTGCAGGAGGGGGTCGCCGGGTCGCACCGGCGGCGCGGCTGGGAGGCCGTGACCGAGCACGCCATCCGCACCCTCGTCGCGCGCCGCCGCCCGCTGGTGGCCATCCTCTGGGGCAGGGATGCCGCGAGCCTCCGGCCCCTGCTGGGCGACACGCCCGTGATCGAGTCTGCCCACCCGAGCCCGCTGTCAGCGAGGCGGGGATTCTTC
Source organism: Cryobacterium sp. TMT1-2-1 (assembly GCF_004403955.1). Classification (NCBI taxonomy): domain Bacteria; kingdom Bacillati; phylum Actinomycetota; class Actinomycetes; order Micrococcales; family Microbacteriaceae; genus Cryobacterium; species Cryobacterium sp. TMT1-2-1. Next base: position 41,488 of record NZ_SOHC01000070.1, on the reverse strand, counting down.
GGATCCCGCCCGTTCAGCCGGGCAAACGAACTCCTGACGGCCCAGGGAGCCGCGCCCGTCGACTGGTCGCTCGGCTAATCTGGAAGTTGAAGAAACGAGGGGAGTCACCGGTGCTTGAAGAGGAATACCAGCCCAGGCGACGGCTGCCGATGCACCTTCGCCCGGTGCCGCCGCCCGAGGCGCCGTTCGAGTACTCGCTGCGCGACGCAACGGCCGCCGACCTCCCGTACATCCGTGAGATCTACAACTACTACGTCGCGAACAGCACCGTCACGTTCGACGAGGACGCGATGACCCTGGCCGAGTGGCGGGACAAGTGCGCCTACCTGGAACGGCTCGGCATGCCGTTCATCGTGGCCGAGTCCCCGGCCGGGCAGCTCCTCGGCTACGCGCTGGTCAGCCCCTGGAAGCAGAAGAAGGCGTATCGGTTCACCGTGGAGAACTCGATTTACCTGGGCGCGGCATCCACAGGCAAGGGCCTGGGCCGGGTTCTGCTCGCCGAACTCATCGCGCGGTCGAAGGCCGCGGGGCTCAAGGAGATCATCGCCGTGATCGCGGACCAGGGTGCCGACGCGTCGATCAAGCTGCACCACGACTTCGGCTTCGAGGAAATCGGTCGGATGGGCAAGGTCGGCTTCAAATTCGAGCGCTGGCTGGGCACCGTGCTCATGCAGAAGAGCCTGAAGTAGGCGGTCGCCCCGAGCAGGTAGCGCAGTGTCCGTTAGGCGGTGCGGCGGCGCGCGGTCAGGCGCCCGGTCGCTTTCACCACGGCGCCGCGCGGCAAGGCCCTCGAGAGCCAGGCCAGCGCGGCATTCCGCGCGCCGCTGACCCTGTGCGGCGGGGGAGTGCCGCGGTCGAGGTCGGCGAACACGGTGCGCATCACCTGGTCGACGCTCTGCGGGCGTCGCCGGGCCGCGACGCCGGCCACCCGGGAGAACTCCGTGGCAACCGGGCCGGGGCAGAGCGCCGTCACCTTGAGGCCGGAGGCGTGTGTCTCGTACCAGAGCGCCTCGGTGAAGCTCAGCACGTACGCCTTGGTCGCTCCATAGACGGCCATGCGAGGCACCGGCTGGAACGCGGCGGTGCTCGCCAGGTTCACGAGGGCCGCGCCGTGCGGATGCTCGCCTGCGGTCTGGAGCAGGTCCGGCAGGAACGCCCGGGTCAGCTCGGTGAGCACCTGCACGTTGAGCGCCACCTGTTCGCGTTGCAGGCCGGCGTCGGACACGGCGAAGGGCCCGAAGGTAGCGAAGCCGGCGTTGTTGACGAGCGTGCCGACGGTGACGGAGCGGGTGCGCAGGTCCGTGACCAGCTCGGCGACGGCATCCGGCCCGGTCAGGTCCAGCGGGATGACGGTCGAGGCCGTGCCGTACTTCTCGGCCAGTTCGACGGCGAGGGCCTCAAGACGATCCTGGCGTCGGGCGACGAGCACGAGGTCTGCCCCGCGCTCGGCGAGCCGGTGCGCGAAGCCGATGCCGAGACCGCTCGAGGCTCCGGTGATGAGGGCGGTGGTTCCCATGGGGTTGAAGTATGAGCGTGCCATGCACTGAGGCTAGCCCCGCTCGGCCGGGCTGGGCGAGCCCCGCGTAAGGTCGAAGCATGACGGATGCCCCACTTGACGTTCCTGCCCGGCACACGGTTCTGCGGTCCTTCGCCGGCCACCTCGCGGCCGACCCCGACGCGGCCTTCGGGCACCTCGTGGCCACTCTGTCCGGCGGCGATGAGGCCGCCGGCCACGTCAGGGCCGACCCCGCGCGTCGCCTCGTCGTCGTGGAGGGCGACTGGTGGTATCGCGGCGAGTACCGGGTGCTGCCGGAGGAGTCCGGGGCCCTCGTGCAGTACGAGATCATCAACATCGCGCAGGTCGCCCGCTGGGCGGCCCGCTGGACCGCGCGGCCGGTACTCGAGGCGGCGCCCGCGGCGTTCGGGCGGCTCCTGACCGCGATTCAGGCGGAGGTCGATGGCGCTCGGCCGGACGAGGCCTGACCGACCTGAGGCGACCTGACTAGGCTCGACCCATGCCACAACCGCACGAGCTGACCGCCCTCGACCAGTGGCAGGCGCTCCAGCGGGGGGAACTGCGCCCCACCGAACTCGCCGAGCACTACCTGGCGCGCATCGAGGCGCTCAATCCGTCGCTGGGGGCATTCGTGACGGTGACCGCGGATGCCGCCCTCGAGCGGGCGCGCCACGTCGAGGCGAACGTGCCGCGGACCGCGCCGCTCTGGGGGCTGCCGTTCGGGGACAAGGACCTGCAGCGGCGTGCCGGCGTGCCGGCGCGGTTCGGCTCGCGCCTGATGGCCGACTTCGTCCCCGAGGAGTCCGACGACCTCGTGCGGGCGCTCGACGCGGCCGGCGGAGTGAGCCTGGGCAAGACGAACACCCCGGAGTTCGGCCTCCCCTCGTACACCGAGAGCCTCGCAGAGGCCCCCGCGCGCAATCCGTGGGACGTCGACCTCGGCGCCGGCGGGTCCAGCGGCGGGGCCGCGGTGGCGGTCGCGGCGCGGATGCTGCCGTTCGCGCCGGGCTCCGACGGAGGCGGGTCCATTCGTATTCCCGCAGCGGCATGTGGCCTCGTCGGCCTGAAGCCGTCCCGAGGGCGGGTGCCCGCAGCATCCGGGATCGATTCTCTCGGCGGGCTCGCGGTGGCCGGGCCGATCGCCCGCACGGTGGCGGATGCCGCGCTTCTGCTCGACGCCATGATCACTCCGAGCGGCAGCCGTCCGGAGCACCACTTCGCGCTCCGCGCCCCCGGCGAAGACGGCCCCCTGCTCGCGGCCGCCGTGCGCGGGGAGGGGCGGTTCCAGCTCGGCGTCATGACGACGTCGGCCTGGGACGACGACTACGAGATCCGCCTGGCTCCCGAGGCGCTGGCCGCGCTGGCGGTGGCCGTCGACGGGCTTTCCGCACTCGGCCACGGCCTCGAGCAGACCGCGCTTTCGCCCGACGCAAGCTACGTGCCCGCCTTCCGCACGATCTGGCAGGCGGGAGCGGCGACCATCCCGGCCGATGGCCCGGAGCAGGAGGAGCAGCTCGAACCGCTGACCCGCTGGCTGCTCCGGCGCGGCCGCGCACTCGGCGCGCGCGACCTGGCCGAGGCGCTGGCGGCGCTGAGCGCCTTCGAGCGTTCGTTCATCGCCCGGCTGTCGCGCTTCGACGCCGTGCTCACCCCGGCGCTGGCGCTCACGCCGCGCCCGCTCGGCTGGTACGACCGGGCCGACGGGGAGCGCAACTTTGCGCAGCAGGTGCAGTACACGCCGTTCACCTCGATGGTCAACGTCGCGGGGCTCCCGGCCATCGTCCTGCCGGTCATGCAGACCGCGGGCGGTCTGCCGATGGGGGTGCAGTTGATCGGGCGCCCGGGCGGCGAAGCGACCCTGCTGGCCCTCGGCGCCCAGCTGGAACGCCGCCTGCGTTGGCAGGACCGGGTGCCGCCCGGGATCTGACCCCCGCCCCCCCCCGTCAAAATTCTCGTGAGGGGTCGTATATCGACCTTCCTTCGCCCCGGGAAGGTCGATATGCGACCCCTCAGGGGGTTCGAAGCCGAGCCGGTGGTGCCAGATACCCCTGGGGGTATACTGGAAGGTGCAGGGCGCGACTTGGGAGGACGACGAACGATGGACCTCCGTCTGCCTGTTGCAGCGTCCACCCCCACCCCGATCCGAAAGGACCACCCATGAATGAGCTCACCCCCCAGCAGGTGCTGGACCGCCTGAACGACGCCCAGGTCATCGACGTGCGGGAAACCGAGGAAGTGGCCGACGGCGTGATCGTCGGCGCCCGGCACATCCCGCTCGCCCAGGTGCCCGGCAGTACCGGTCTGCTCGACAAAACCCGCCCCGTCATTGCGGTGTGCCGCAGCGGTCGGCGCAGCGCCGCAGCCGCCGAGCAACTGGCCGCCGCAGGTTTTACCGCGTACACGATGTCCGGGGGCATGCTTGACTGGAAGGCTTCGGGACTGGCCACGACGGCGCCCCCGGCCCCCCATTGATCTCCCCACGGAAAGACATCGTGACGACACCGACAGGCACGACCGCGGACACCGCATCCGTCGATGCCGCCACGCTGCGAGGCTGGGTCGAACGTCAGGACGACCTGTTGCTGATCGATGTGCGCGCTGCCGGCGAGTTCGAGACTTCGCACATCCGAGGCTCTTACCACGTTCCGCTGCCCCTGCTCAAGGAACACACGCCCGAGTTCGCCGCCAGGATGGACACGCACGTGGTGCTGATCTGCCAGTCGGGGGTTCGGGCCGAGCAGGCCAGGCAGCGCCTCGGCACGGTCGGGCTGGACGGGGCGATGGTCCTCAGCGGCGGCGTCCCCGCCTACGCGGCGGTCGGTGGTGACATCGTGCGCGGCCGAAGCTCGTGGGCGCTGGAGCGCCAGGTGCGCATGGCCGCGGGGTCGCTCGTGCTCGCCGGCATGCTCGCCGGGCGATTCATCTCCCCGAACCTGCGCGTGATCGCCGGAACCATCGGCGCCGGACTTACCTACTCGGCTGCCACCAACAGTTGTGCGATGGGCCGCGCCTTGTCCTGGATGCCGTGGAACCGCTCCGTCACCGAGCCGACTGCACGCGAGGCCCTCGACCAGCTCACCGACCGATGATCGTCCCGGCGCTGGTCCTCGGTCTCGTGGTCGGGGCGTTGCTCGGCCTGACCGGTGCCGGCGGATCCATCCTCGCGGTGCCCGCCCTGGTCTATGGGGTGGGGATGCCCCTGTCCGAGGCCATCCCGACCTCGCTGGTCGTGGTCGGCGCGGCGTCGGCCGTTGCGGTGATTCCGCGGCTGCAGGGCGGCGTGAACTGGCGCCTCGCGGCGGTCATCGGCGCACCGGGCATCGCCACCGCGTTCCTGGGGTCGCTGATCAGCGGCATGATCGAACCGCGCGTGCTGCTCGGGGTGTTCGCGGTGATCATGGTCGTCGCCGGCGTGCGGATGTTCTTCCCCACGAAATCGGTCGGCGGACCCTGCGCCCTTCCCGACGGCGGAACCGACTGGCGCCACTGCCTGCCCCGTGCCCTTGCCACGGGCGCCGTGGTGGGCTTCCTCACCGGGCTGCTCGGTGTCGGCGGCGGCTTCCTGATCGTGCCGGCCCTCACCCTGGTGCTCGGCCTGCCGATGGCGCTCACCGTGGGCACGTCCCTGGTCATCATCGTCATCAACTCCGCCGCCGGTTTCGCTGCGCACGTCGGAACCGTGGAGCTGGACTGGGCTGTCGTGGGCGTCTTCGCCGCCGCCGCCATGGCAGCATCCTTAGCCGCCGGGCGCCTCGCCCGCGGGCTTTCCGACGTCGTGCTCAAGCGTGGCTTCGCCGTGCTCGTACTCCTCGTCGCCGCCTATGTGGCGACCCGGGCGATCATCGGCTGAGGGTGCTTCTCCCCGCGAGTCAACCCGCCCTTCCTTATCTTGAATTAGTCAAGACAACTGCTACGCTGGGCGCATGACGGCAACGGATGCGACGGCGACGCACACGCTCGCCGACGGCATCCGCTCGGCCGGCCTCAAGGTCACCGCGCAGCGCCTGGCCGTGCTGTACGCGCTCGCCGACTCGCCGCACGCCAGCGCGGAGCGGGTGTTCGCAGCCGTGCACGCCGGGCTGCCCGGCACCTCGCTGCAGGCCGTCTACGGCGTGCTGGCCGCATTCACCTCCGCCGGGCTCGTTCGCCGCATCGAGCCGGCCGGTTCCGCCGCGCTGTTCGAGCGCCGGGTCGGCGACAACCACCACCACCTCGTCTGCACCGGCTGCGACGCCGTACACGACGTGGACTGTGTCGTGGGGGAGGCGCCCTGCCTGACCCCCGCCGACGCGCGCGGTTTCGCCGTGGCATCCGCCGAGGTCACCTTCTGGGGCCTCTGCCCGTCCTGCCGAACCGAGCCCGCGACCCCCTGATTTCGTCCGTCGACCCAGCCCAATCGAACAGCAGCGAAGTACCGAACAGCAAGGAGCATCATGCCTATCGAACCCACCACCACCCAGACGGGTACCCCCGTCGCCAGCGACGCGCACTCGCTCACCGTCGGCGCCGACGGCGTCACAGCCCTGCACGACCGGTACCTGGTCGAGAAGCTGGCCCAGTTCAACCGGGAGCGCATCCCGGAGCGCATCGTGCACGCCAAGGGCGGCGGAGCACACGGCCAGTTCGTGGTCACCAACGACGTGTCGCAGTACACCCGCGCGGCGCTCTTCCAGCCCGGCGCGACGACCGAGACGCTTCAGCGCTTCTCCAGCGTCGCCGGCGAGCAGGGCAGTCCCGACACCTGGCGCGACGTGCGCGGCTTCTCGGTGAAGTTCTACACCTCCGAGGGCAACTACGACATCGTCGGCAACAACACCCCGGTGTTCTTCATCCGCGACGGCATCAAGTTCCCCGACTTCATCCACTCGCAGAAGCGGCTGCCGGGCTCGGGCCTGCGCGACGCGACCATGCAGTGGGACTTCTGGACCCTCTCCCCGGAGTCCGCGCACCAGGTCACCTACCTGATGGGCGACCGCGGCCTGCCGCGCTCCTGGCGCGAGATGCCCGGCTTCGGCTCGCACACCTACCAGTGGATCAACGCCGCCGGTGAGCGTTTCTGGGTCAAGTACCATTTCGCCTCCAACCAGGGCCACGTCGAGATGGAGGGCTCGGAGGCCGAGCTCATCGCCGGCGCCGACGCCGACTACTACCGCCGCGACCTCTACGAGGCGATCAAGGCCGGCAACTTCCCGTCGTGGGACGTATCGGTGCAGGTCATGCCCTACGAGGACGCGAAGACCTACCGCTTCAACCCGTTCGACCTGACCAAGGTCTGGCCGCACGCGGACTACCCGCTGATCAAGGTCGGCACGCACACCCTCAACCGCAACCCGGAGAACTTCTTCGCCGAGATCGAGCAGGCCGCGTTCTCGCCGGCCAACACGGTTCCCGGCATCGACATCAGCCCGGACAAGATGCTGATGGCCCGCGTGTTCTCCTACCCGGATGCGCAGCGCTACCGCGTCGGCACGAACTACACCGAGATCCCGGTGAACGCGCCGAAGGCCGCCGTGCACAACTACTCGCAGGACGGCGCGGCCCGCCACGGGTTCAAGCCGGCGGATGCCCCGGTCTACGCACCGAATTCCCTCGGGGGCCCGGTGGCGGATGCCGCGGCGGCCGGTGAGGGCAGCTGGGAGTCCGACGGCGCCCTGCTTCGCGCCGCGGCGACACTGCACTCGGAGGACAGCGACTTCGGCCAGGCCGGCACGCTGTACCGCGAGGTCTTCGACGACGCGGCCAGGGCTCGCTTCCTCGACACCATCACGGGTGCCATCAGCGGCGTGCAGCGCCCCGAGGTCACCGAGCGTGCGATCGCGTACTGGACCGCCGTCGACGCGACGCTCGGAGCATCCCTCCGCGCGAACCTCGCCGCCTGGGCCGAGGCCGACCTGCTCGTCTAACCCACCCCTCCCCTCCGCCCCATCCCCATCCGCCGAACTGTGAGTTTGGCACCTTCCCGGGCCCGGTGAAGGTGCCGAACTCACAGTTCGGCGAGGGAGGCGAGGGTGCTACTCGGCGACGGGAACGGGCTCGGCGACGGGAACGGGCTCGGCGACGGGCAAGGGCTCGGCGACCATGGCGGAGCTTCGCTCCCAGAGGCCGGCCGCCAGTTCCGGGTCGTAGGCCTGCGTGTTGGCGCCCGCGATCTTTCGTTTCTCGTAGTACGCGCCCGAGCGCCAGTCGCTTCCGGGTGTCGCCGTCGCCAGCCAGACGAGCGTGTCGGCGCCCTGCTCCGGGGTCAGCAGGAAGCGCTTGAGCGCGGTCTGGTAGATGAACCGCATGGGGCTCGTCGACGTGGCCGAGAAGCTCGTCGCGACGACGCCGGGGTGGAAGGCGGCAGCGGAGATCCCCTCGTCGTTGAAGCGACGGTGGAGTTCCTGGGTGAAGAGGATGTTGGCCAGCTTGGCGTCGCCGTAGGCCTTGTTCGCGGAGTACGTCTGCTCGGCGTCAAGGTCGTCGAGGTCGATCCTGCCGAAGAGGCTGTTGGCCGCGCTGGAGGTTTGGATCACGCTGGCCTTGCTGTCCGCGAGCCGGTCGACCAGCAGCATGGTCAGCAGGAAGGGGGCGAGGTGGTTGACCTGGAAGGTCTTCTCGTGCCCGTCCATCGTGGTCTCCCGCGCGCCCATGATCCCGCCCGCGTTGTTGGCGAGAACGTCGATCCGCGGGTAGCGGGCCAGCAGGTCCGTCGCGAGGGCGCGCACCTGGGACAGGTCGGCGAAGTCGGCGACGAAGAAATCCGCGCCGAGTTCCGCGGCGATGGCGGACGTTTTCTCGGCCGACCGACCCACGATGACGACGCGGTCTCCGTCCCGGCTCAGCTTCCTGGCCGCAGCGGCTCCGATGCCGTCGCTCGCGCCGGTGATGATGATGGTTCGTGCGGTCATAGTGCGCCCCTCATTGTGACTAATTGACATATCCGCCCTTCTGCAGTCCGGCCTGGATCTCGAATCTGTTCCGCAGCGGATTGCGTCCCGCCACCAGGTACAGCAGGGGGAAGACCATGCCGTACCGCTGCCACTGCCGCTTGTGCACGGCCTCGTGCTCGAGCACATCGGCGGAGACGTTTCGGTTGGTGAGATAGCAGCCGCCGACGCAGGATCCGCCGCGACCGAACGTCCAGGCGGGCATCCCGCGGAAGACGATGAGCCCGTTTCGCCGCTCCACCCGTCCGGTGCTCCACAGGGAACCCCAGAGTGCCCCGACGCAGGTCGCGTAGAGATAGCCGGCCCGGCTGATCGGGGAGTCGAACAGGATGCGACGCATCGCTCTAGCGTAGGTCGTCGCCCGGCCTCAGGACTCGCCCGGCCGGCCGTATTCCTCCAGCAGCCGAAGCCACACTTCGCTCAGGGTGGGGTAGCTCGGCACCGCGTGCCACAGGCGATGGATCGGAACCTCGCCCACGATGGCGATCGTGGCCGCGTGCAGAAGTTCGGCGACGTCCTGCCCGACGAACGTCACGCCGAGCAGAACCTTCCGGTCGAGGTCGACGATCGCCCTGGCTCGACCGGTGTAGTCGTCGGCGAGCACGGTGGCCCCGCCCAGCCAGCTGAGGTCGTAGTCGAGCACCCGGATGCGATGGCCCGCGTCCTCCGCGGCCGCCTGGGTCAGCCCGACGGATGCGACCTCCGGGTCGGTGAAGGTGACCTGCGGAACAGCGGCGTGGTCCGCCGTCGCGACGTGGGCACCCCAGGGTGCGTCGTCGACGGGCGCGCCCGCGGCTCGCGCGACGATGACGTCCCCGGCTGCCCGCGCCTGGTACTTGCCCTGGTGGGTGAGCAGCGCGCGGTGGTTGACATCGCCGGTCGCGTACAGCCACCGGCCGGCCAGCGCGGGGGAGCTGCCCTGCACGAGCATGGTGTCGTCCACGGCGAGCCAGTCGCCGGGCGTCAGGCCGACGGTGTCCAGCCCCAGATCCGTCGTTCGGGGAACGCGCCCGGTGGCGACGAGGACCTCCGCCGCCGTGACCGTCCCTCCGCCGTCAAGCGTCAGCTCGACCTCGCCCGACGCGGTGCGCTCGGCGCGGGCCGCCGTCGCCCCCAGAAGCACGGTCACGCCGGCTGCACGCAGGCCCTCGGCGACCAGCTCGCCGGCGAACGGCTCCTGCCCGCGCAGGAGAGTGCTGCGGGCGATCACGGTCACGGTCGCCCCGAGCGCGGCATAGGCGGTCGCCATCTCCACGGCGACGACACCGCCGCCGAGGATGGCGAGGCTCTCCGGGATCTCTGGCGCGGACGTGGCGTCACGGCTGGTCCAGGGGGAGACGTCGGCCAGACCGGGGATCTCCGGCAGCAGCGCGGCCGATCCGGTGCCCACGGCCACGGCGTGCCGGGCGGTCAGCACCCTGGTCGTACCGTCGTCGGCGGTGACCGTGACCTCGCGCACCCCGGACAGGCGACCGTGCCCACGCACGAGACGGATGCCCGTGCTCTCCAGCCACTTCACCTGCGAGTCGTCGGACCAGTCGTGCACGATCGTGTCCCGGCGTCGCAGCGCCGCGCGGGCATCCGGGGTTCCGGTCACGGCCTCGGCGGCCCCGCCGACGCGTCGGGCGGCGCTGAGGGCGGTGCCGCTGCGGATGAGGGCCTTGGACGGCATGCAGGCCCAGTACGAGCACTCCCCGCCGACGAGCTCGCTCTCGATGATGACGGTGGAGAGGCCGGCCCGCGCTACCCGGTCGGCGACGTTCTCGGCGCTGGAGCCGCCGCCGATCAGGATCAGGTCGTAGGTGTCTGTCGGCATGGTGCCTTCCGGGTCAACGGCCGATGAAGTCGGCGGGCGTGCGGCTGAGGAACGCGGCCATGCCGATTCGGGCGTCCTGGGTCGCGGCCAGGCGCGCCAGGGTCGGCTGGAGCCCGGCCTCGGCCGCGGCATCCCCGTCGCGCACGGCGCTGCGCGCGCTCGCGAGGGTCGCCTGCACTGCCAGCGGGGCCTGGCCGGCGATGCGCTGGGCGAGCTGGAGGGCGCGGTCGAACTGCGTGCCGTCGGGCACGACCTCCTGCACGATGCCGATCCGGTGGGCCTCGGCCGCATCGAACATGTCGCCGGTGAGGATCCAGCGCATCGCGTTGCCCCAGCCTGCCGCCCGGGGGAAGCGGATCGTCGCGCCGCCGAAGGGCAGGATGCCCCGGGCCACTTCGATCTGGCCGAACATCGTCGATTCGGCGGCCACGGTCATGTCGCTGGCCAGCATCAGCTCGATGCCGAGGGTGAGGCAGGTGCCCTGCACGGCCATCACGACCGGCTTGGACAGCGAACTGCCGTCCACCTGCCACGGGTGGATGCCGCCCTCGGGAACGATGTCGATTCCGTCGGGGCCCAGCCGGGGACCGACGTCGGCGAGGTCGAGCCCCGCCGTGAAGTGTTCGCCGACCGCGTGCACGAGGCCGACCCGCAGCTCCGGGTCGCGCTCGAGCTCCCCGTAGGCGAGGGCGAGCTGCTGCAGCAGCGCGAAATCGGCGGCGTTGCGCTTCTCCGGACGGTTGAACCCGATCAGGAACACGTGCCCGCGCCGTTCGGTGATGATCCTCGGCTGGTCTGCCACGGATTGCTGGTCGCTCACGGAAGCCTCCTGTGTCCCCTCGGCGCCGGCGCGCCGGTCCCCATGCTACGGGGCCGGTGCGCTCAGCGGGTGAGGGCGCCGATGATCCGCAGGATGCTCGGCAGATCGTCGCCGGCGTCTTCCGGCGAGGCCGGCGCGAAGCCCGCGATCGTCGCCCCGGCGAGGCCGAAATCGGCCCGCAGCGCGGTGATCAGCCCGGTCAGGGTCTCCACGGCCAGCCCGAACGGGTACAGGTCGCCCAGCCCGGTGATGGCGGACGGGTCGAGCACGTCGAGGTCGATGTGCAGGTAGACCTGGCCCGCGCCCGTCGCGCGCACGGCGGCCACCAGCGCGTCGGGGGAGCCGAGGTCCTCCACCGGAACGGTGACGATTCCGCGTTCCGCGATCAGGTCGGCCTCGGCCGGGTCGATGTCGCGGGCGCCGGCGATGATCACGCGCTCCAGTGGAACGCGGCTGTCCTCGGCCAGGGCCAGGCCGTCGGTGCCCTCGCCGGCGATCGCCCGCACCACCATGCCGTTGAACGCGCCAGAGGGCGACGTTTCCGGCGTGTGCAGGGCCGCGTGCGCGTCGAGCCAGACGACGGCGAGGTCGTTCGGGTGCCGCCGGGCGGCATGCGCCACGGCGGAGAGGGACACCCCGCAGTCGCCGCCGATCGTGAGTGCCCAGTCGGTGACGGACCGGAGGGTGAGGTACATCCGTTCGCGCACCATCAGGAGCGTCGAGAAGCGATGGATGCCCGTGTCCTGGGCGTCTCCGGCCTCGGCAGGTACGTCCACCGTCCGCGTGGCCGACTCGGGCAGGTCGCCGCGAATGGCCTCAGCCCCGTCGGCGAGGCGCATCGCGCGCGAGGAAATGGAACCCTGCCACTGGGGCACGACAACGAAGGTGGGAGACATGCCCTCAGTATGCCCCTCGGCCCCGCACCCCCTCAACGCGAAACCGCAGTTGTGCGCGCTAAAACTCCGTTTTGGCGCGCACAACTGCGGTTTCGCGGAACGAACTACATGTCGCGGTAGCGAGTCGCGGTGCTCACGGCCTCGCGCAGCTCGAACTCGTTCATCCGCGGGCCGTAGCCGGGGGTGTCCCGCTGGATGCGCCAGCCCTCGGACAGCGGACCGAGGTCGAGGCCGTCGAAGCCGAAATCGTCCAGCAGCGCCGCGACGGCATCCCGGGCGGATGCGTCATCGCCGGCCAGGACCAGCGCCCGCCGGTCCTCCGAGCCGGCCGGCCGGCCGTGCGTGGTCAGATCCGCGGCATAGATGTGGTTGAACGCCTTGACGACCCGGGCGTCGGGCAGGCGCGCCTGCAGTAGCTCGGCCGTGGTCGTGCGTTCGTCATCGAGTTCGGCAATGTTGCCGTCGCGCTGCGGGTAGTAGTTGTTGGTGTCGATCACGATCTTGCCGGCGAGCTGCTCGGCCGGGACGGTGTCGATGGCGTGTAGCGGAATGGTGACGACGACGAGATCCCCGGCGGCGGCGGCTTCGGCCGGCAACGCCGCCCGGGCGCGTGGACCAAGCTCGGCAACGAGATCGTGCAGGGTTTCCGGGCCGCGCGAATTGCTCACGACCACGTCGTATCCGTTGGCCACGCCAAGGCGCGCGAGCTGGCTGCCGATGTTTCCGGCGCCGATGATTCCTAAAGTTGTCATACCCCGGCCAACGCCGCCCCCCGCCAGTATGTTCCCGCCACCCCCACGCGAAACCGCAGTTGTGCGCGCTAAAGCGGAGTTATAGCGCGCACAACTGCGGTTTCGCGGGCTACTGCTCGATCGAGGTGGTGCGGCCGGCCTTGAGTTCGGCGAGCCGGGCGTCGACCTCGGTGAGCTCGCCGAGGTCGTCCAGGCTCTCGAACTGGGCGTCGAGGCTCGAGGCGGCCAGTTCGCCGGCACCCCGCACGCGCGCCTCCTCCCGGCGGATCTTGTCTTCGAAGCGGCTGACCTCGCTTGTCGGGTCCATGATGTCGATGCTCTTGATGGCATCCATGACCTGCGTCTGCGCCTGGGCGGTCTTCGACCGGGCGATCAGCTCGTCACGCTTGGCGGACAGCTGGCCGAGCTTCTCCTTCATCGCGTTGAGTCCGGTCTTGAGCTGCTCGACAACGGCCGTCTGGGACGCGATCTGCGGCTCGGCCCCCTTGGCTTCCTTCTCCGACTGCAGCTGCCGGCCGAGCGCGACCTTGGCGAGGTTGTCGAACCGGTCGCCGTCGGCCGTCTGGCCGGCGGCGCGCAGTTCGTCTGCCTTGCGGCTGGCGGCGAGAGCCTTGACACCCCACGATCCGGCCGCGGCGACGTCCTCACGGTGGTCGTCCTCCAGTAGGCGCAGGTTGCCGATCGTCTCGGCGATGGCGCTTTCTGCGTCGGCGATGCTGTTGGTGTAGTCGCGCACCATCTGGTCGAGCATCATCTGCGGGTCTTCCGCGGAGTCGAGGAGCGCGTTGATGTTCGCCTTCGCCAGCTGGGCGATGCGTCCAAAGATGGACTGTTTCGTCATGTGGGTGTCCTTTCAGGAGTGATGCGATTATGGGCCAAATCGGGTGGACGTGCTAGAACCTGCCGCCGCCGCCCCGCCTGGAGCGGGTTCCGCTGCCGCCGAAACCTCCGGGGATACCGAAGCCGCCTCCGCCGCCCCGCCGGCCGCCGCCGCTGCCGAAGCCACCGAAGCCGCCTCCGCCGCCGCCTCCCCCGCCGCTCAGGATAGAGCCGATCAGGATGCCGCCGAGCACGGCGCCGAGGCTGCCATCGCCGCCGCCGCGGGCGCTTCGCCCGCCGCCGAACATGTCGCCCATGCCGCCGGTGCCGGAGAAGCCGTCGACGTCGTTCCTGGCCATGGAGATGGCCTCCGCGGCGAGCGCGTTGGCGCGCTGGGCCGCGGCGAGGGAACCGGCCGGGTCCGCGGCCCGGGACGATTCCGCGTGCACCAGGAGGCGCCCGGCCTCGGCGAGCCGGGTGCGCGCCTCCGCACCTACCGCGCCGCGGCGGGCGGTGATGAAGTCCTCCGCGGCGGACACCTGGCTGCGCGCCGCCAACAGGGTCTGGGTGAGCGCGGCCTCGGCGCGTTGCGCCTGGGCCTGGGCGTCGCGCACACCCGCCAGCACGGCGTCCATCCGCTCGTTGGCCGTTTCCAACCGTTGAACCAGCTCGATCGGGTTGATCTTTCCCGCGGCGAGGTGTGCCTTCACTTCGGCCACCGTCTGCTCGGTGCCCGCGATGACCCCGGGGAGTTCGGCCGCCGCGCCGGTGCCGGCCGGCAGGGCCCGGGCCTGGATGATGTCGGTCTCGAGCTCGCGGAGTTCGCCGGTCACGCTCTGCGCGGCGGACGCCAGGTCCGCGCCGAGGCGATCGACGGCGTCGAGCAGGAGACGCGCCTGGTCGACCGATTCCTCGGCGGCCCGGATCCCGACCGCGGCCGCGCTCGGCTCGCCGGCGGCCAGCCGGGCGTTCGCCTCGGTGAGCGCGTTTTCGGCGAACGTGACCCGCTCATCCGCCTGGCGGGGATTGTCGGCCACCGTCGCGAGGGCGGCCTCGGAGTACCGCTCGAACAGGGACGCGAGGGATGCCTCCGCCTCGTTGATCCGGGCGTCGACGCCGGCGATCTGCTTTTCGAGTGATGCCGCGGCATCCGGCGCCCTCTGCTCCAGCTTCCGCAGCTCGTCGAAGTCGGCGGCCTGGTCGTCGAGCGCCGCGTTGGCCTTGTCGCACAGGGCGATGATTTCGCCGTACCAGGCCCGCCGTTGTTCCTCGGTGTCGGGTTCGGCGTCGTCGAGTCGCTGTTGCAGGGTGAAACCCTGGCTGAGCTGCGCCTTGGCGGTGGCGAGCGCACTCTGGAACGCGCCGGTCGCCTCGACGCCGTATTGCGCGATTGCGAATCCGAGCTCCTGCTCGCTGGTCTTGATCGCGTCGTCCGTTTGCACCAGTTCGCTCGCGGCCCGCTGCTTGAGCTGCGCGGTGGTCAGGGCCGGCGGGGCTCCGGAGGCGCGACCGGCGCCACCGGCGGGGACGGCGCGCTGCCGGCGGGCGAGCACGACCACGAGCACGATCCCGCCGACCACGATCAGGATGACGAGCGCGACCCACACGCCCGTATATCGGCCGCCGCCCGGATTCGCCTCGCCGGGAGTGACGACGGGCGCCGGCACGGGGGCGCCGGTGATGCTGGCGCCGATGCCCTCGGCGGCCCCGATGGCGGCCCCCGCCCAGTCATTCTCGCGGAAGGCCGGTTCGATGGCCACGGTCTCGAGGTCGGTCAGCTCTGCGTCGGTGAGCGCGAAGTCGGCCGCGACCGACAGCTGGTATTGACGGTCGGCCGTGGCGACGGCGAGGAGGACATCTCTGCTGCCGAGGCCGTTCTTGTCGGCCGTCTCGTCGGCCCAGGCCTCGCGGTCCGCGGCGCCCGTGAAGCTGTCGACGTAGACGACGAACAGGTCGGTTTGGGTGTCTTCGTAGAGCTGGTCGAGGGCGGCCTGCACGTCGCCTTCGCGATCGCCGAGGGCGTCGACCCGGTCGACGATGTGACTGGCGCCGAAGGTGACCGGGTCTTCGGCGTGCGCAACGGCGGGGGCCGAGAGCACGAGCGCAGACAGGAGCAGTCCGGATACGATCGTCCACCCTGCCCGCATGTGCCCACCTCCGCGCCGTCCCTCGCTCACCATATGCCCGCGCCGCGGGTGAGTCTAGGGACCCGGCGAGAACCGGCGCCGGTAGCATCCGTTGCATGACTCTCGCGCTGCACCACATTGTTGTCGACTGCGAGGATGCCGGCCGCCTCGCCGCGTTCTGGTCCGAGGTCCTCGGGCGTGCGGTGCGTGAGGGGGCGGATGCCGCGTCCGCGTTCATCCCCGAGGGCGGGCCGGGGGAGGCCGGCTGGCTGTTCTTCCGGGTGCCGGAGAAGAAGGTCGCCAAGAACCGCATGCACGTCGACTTCGTCGCGGGCGATCGAGAGGCGGAGGTCCTCCGGCTGGTCGGCCTGGGCGCGACCCTGGTCGACGACCACGACGAGTGGAACACCCGGTGGAGCGTGTTGCAGGATCCCGACGGAAACGAGTTCTGCGTCGTGCAGGGCCGCTGACGGGCCGGCGGCCCCGCACGACGCCCCTGCAGGCGGGCCGGAACTGTTGCGGCCTGTTACGGGCGCGCTCGCGGCATCCGCCAGTCTTCCCCACACTGGTAGTAACGACGGATGACCGGGAGCGGGGCGAGCATGAACACACAGGCCGACCTGCCCCGACTGGCCGTCGTCGAGGTGACCGGATCCCGGCCCGACCAGCGCGAGTACCACGCCAAGGTTCAGACGCTGATCTCCCGCGTGACCGGCGAGGGCGAGCAGGGCGGCTGGCAGGTCACGCGCACCGCTGCAGCGGATGTCTCGGTCGCGGAACTGCTCGCCGCCACCATCGATGCCGACGCCATAGTGATCGTCGGCGGCGAGGACATCGCCCCCCGGTTCTACGGCGGGCGCACCGGCTACGAGGGTGAAACCCGCCACTACGAGATCGCCGACGCCGGCCAGATCGCGCTCGTGCAGCGCGCCGTGGCCCAGGGCACCCCGCTGCTCGGCATCTGCCGGGGCCTGCAGATCATCAACGTCGCCCTCGGCGGATCGATCGTGCAGCACATCGAAGACGACGGCGTCCACCGGACTGACGGCGTGCCGGTCGACGAGATCCTCACGGAGCACGGGGTAACCCTCGTCGCCGGCAGCGGCCTGGCCGGCAGCTTCGGCCGGGCCGAGATCTCGGTGCAGAGCGCGCACCACCAGAGCGTCGGCCGGCTCGGCGACGGGCTCGTGGCCGCGGCACTGGCCCCGGACGGGCTCGTCGAGGCGCTCGAACACGCAAGCAGGCCGATCACCGGGGTGCAGTGGCACCCGGAGGCTCCCGACTCTCCCGCGGACCAACTCGGCGTGCTCCTCGCACTGCTCGGCGGCCAGCTGGCATCCGCCCGCTTCGCCGGCGAACTCATCGCCGCGTAATCCGCGCCCCGCGCGCCCCCTGACGCCGGCAGCGACGCGCTCGCCGCCCGAGCGGATGCCTCCTTCGACATCCGCGGCTACGGCCTCTGGGCTCTCGAGCACCGCGGTTCGGGCGCCTTCCTGGGCTTCACGGGCCTGGCTCCGATGCCAGGCGGCGTCCCCGGCGGCGTCGAGGTCGGCTGGCGTCTCGCGCGCGAAGCCTGGGGACAGGGTTATGCCACCGAAGCGGCGAAGGCGGCCCTGGCCGTCGCCTTCGACGAGCTGCGGCTTGACGAGGTGAACTCGATCACGGCGGTGCTGAACGCGCCGTCCCGGGCCGTCATGGTGCGACTCGGCATGACCCTGTCCGACGAGTTCGAGCTTCCGAGGATCGCCGCGGGCTCACCGCTCCGCCCGCACCTGCGTTACCTGCTCGCCCGACCCGAACACTGACCAGCCTGCGGCCCTTCACTTCCCGGGCACGGGAGAGCACAATCACCCCCTGACTACCGACGAGCCAGTCATCCCGCGCGATCCGCCAGAGACCACCCTGTCTGCGGGTGGCAAGGCGCTCGCCGGATGGGTGCTGACGCCGCTCGTTGGTGCGGGCATCGCAGCCGGATCGTCTGCCTGGCAGGGGGCATGCTCCTCTCGATACTTCCTGGCCGGCAGCGTCACCGACAGCGCCCAGATCCAGGCAGCGAACGTTGCGGGCGACAGCGCGTGTGCCAATCTGCTGGCGATGGGCGACAACATGGTGGTGGTCGGATTTCTCGCTCCGTTCGTACTCGCTTTCGCCGTTGTGATCGTGGTGCGACTGCTCGACCGGAAGTCCGACATCGATTTGGAGATGTGATGCCCCTGCCTCGCGAGATCGGTCCTGGACAGGCGCACGGTCATTCGTACCCTTGGGCTGCGCCCGCAGACTGACGTCCGGCCCGCCCGGCTAGGCTTTGATGCAACCCAACGCGCCGGAAAGGGATGCCCCTTGACCCACGACAATCCCCTTCACGTCGACCTGCTCACGCAGTGCTGGTGCTGCCAGGCGCTGCAGCCGTTCAAGTTCACCTCGGCCACCGATCAGGTCGTCTGCTCGTTCTGCGTGCGGCACCTCGGGGCCGACCGGGCGGAAAAGCGCGACAGGGACCACCTCAGGATGTGGGTGGAGATCCTGGTCGACGAACGCGAATCGAACCGAAACACCGTTGAAAAGCTGACCGCGACCCTCGCCGAGCGGGACGCGGCGCTCGCCGGGCTCACCACCCGGGTCGACGAGCTCACGAACGTGGTCGCCGGCGAGTTTGATCGGGCGCCGACCGCGCAGGTGCGAAGCCTCCTGGAGAACGAGGTCGTGAAGCGCGCGGACAAGCGAGCCGCGCTGGAGCAGCGTCGCAACGACCGGTTGATGGCCGCGATCTGGCGGGTGGACCGCCTGCACCGGGAAGGCGAGCGCGACCCGCACACCTGTGTCTGCGGCACCTCGCTGGCCCGTTGTGCCGAGTGGCAGGCGGTTGAGCCGGTGCGCCAGGCCCTGCGCGACTGGGAGGCGAAGAACCTTCAGCTCCTGCGGGACGGCCAGCGTCATGCCCTGCCCGATGACCACCCGGATGTCGTGCGGGCCGCTCCTTCCCGTCGGTAGAGCCTGACCGCAGGAGGAACCCCTCGGCCGTGCCGGCACGCGATGCGAGACGGGCCTTCCCAGGGACGGTGGCTTCAACGCACGGGAACTCAGGCCGCGCGCACGTCGACCTCGCCGGGCCTGGCGACATCGGTGCCGAACACGAGGCGCCGGTTGGCGATCTTGTCGGTGAAGAACCGGTCGTGGCTGACCACCACGACCGCCCCGGGGAAGTGCAGCAGCGCCCGTTCCATCACCTGGGTGCTGGACATGTCCAGGTGGTTGGTGGGCTCGTCCAGCAGCAGAACAGAGGCGCCGGACAGCAGGCACTGCGCCATCGCCACGCGCGCTCGCTGCCCGCCCGACAGGTTTCCGATCTTCTGTTTGAGGTCGGCCTCGGAGAACTGGAACATCGCGAGGAACCGGTTCACCGATTTGCGGGTCGCGGTGAAGGCGAGGCTGCCCGGCATCGCGTTGACGGCATGGCTGACAGTGTCGTCGTCGTCGAGCTCCGCGAGCACCTGGTTGTACGAGACCACGACTGTGCCGTGGGCCCAGGTGACCTCGCCGAAGTCGGCCGGCTCCTCCCCGGTCAGCACCCGGAGCAGGGTGGTCTTGCCGCTTCCGTTGGAGCCGAGCACGACAATCCGGTTGCCGCGCCGGATCTCGAAGGTCAGGTCGGTGAACAGCTCCTTGTCGCCGTAGGCCTTGCTGAGGCCTTCGACCCGGCACAGGGAATCCTTGACGTGCAGCCGGCCGTAGATCTCGGTGATGATCTGGTCGACGGGCCGAGGCGCGCGTGCCTTCTTGATCTTCGCGAGCTGGCTGCCGAGGTTCTTGCTGGCCGCCTTCGCGGCCTCGCGGCGGTCGGAGATCCCCTCTGCCTCGAACGCCAGCAGCTCTGATTCGTGCACGAACTGCTGCTCGAGCGTCTTGAGCCGGAACTGCTTCTGCACGACGTATTCGCCGAAGTTGCCGGGGTACTCGTGCAGGTGGAAGTTCTCGACCTCGATGATCCGGGTGACGACGGCGTCCAGGAACCGCCGGTCGTGCGAGACGATGATCGCCGCGCCGCGGAAGGTGCGGAACCAGGCTTCGAGCCATTCGACTCCGGCCACGTCCAGGTAGTTGGTGGGCTCGTCCAGCAGCAGCACATCCGGGCCCTCGAGCAGGATCTTCGCCAGTGCGGCGCGGTTGCGCCAGCCGCCGGAGAGCTCGTCGATCGCGCAGACGCGGTGGGCTTCGTTGAACCCGAGCGTGGTGAGCGCGGTGTCGATCCGTCGCTTGTAGTCCCAGCCATCGAGACGGTCCATCTGCTCGAAAAGCTCGGCCTGGCGGTGGATGAGCCGGTCGAGTTCCGCGTCAGAGGGGGTCCTGGCGATGGCAGCGTCAATCGACGCCAATTCGGCTTCGACGGCCTTGATCTCCACGAACAGGCCGTCGAGGACCTCGCTGATGGTCGCCTGGCCGTCCAGCTCGGAGAACTGCGAGAAATAGCCGACCCTGATGCCCGGCTCCAGGGCGACGGTGCCGGTATCCGGTGTCACCTGGCCGAGGATCAGCTTGAGGATCGAGGTCTTCCCCGATCCGTTCTTCCCGATCAGGCCCACCCTGTCGCCTGGTTCGAGGCGGAAGAACGCCTCTCGCAGAACCTGCGCGGTTTCGAAACGAACACTGACGTCTTGCAGCCGGATCAGGCTCACTACTGTCCTCTCAAGGGGTGGTTCCTACGGTTCCACCCTACGGTTCCACCCTGCGGTTCCACCCTGCGGTTCCCCAGCCCTGAGTCTACAAAGTCCGTTGACAATCGGCTGCGGCGGCACTGGGCAGGCACCAGACAGGCAGTCGCCGCGCCCTAGAATCGGCGCATGTCCCGCCTCGTCGTTGTGCTTCCGCTGCAACCACTCCGGGCCGGGGACAGCTTCGCGGTGGCAGACTGGCCGCTGCACATCACCGTGCTGGCCCCCTTCCTCACGGATGCCGCGCCCGCCGACATCGCCGCGGCCATCGCCTCGGCGGTATCCGGCCAGCATACCCTCACTGCCGTGGCGGGTGGCGACGAGCTGTTCGGGCGACGCAAGGATGTCCCGGTGACCCTCGTCGCGGGCGATGAGGCCCTCGCGCGCCTGCGCCGCAGCCTGGTCGATGCCGTTCGGCCGTTCGCCGCGACCCCGGACGAGCCGGCCTTCACCGGCCCAGACTTCCGGGCCCACGTCACCGTCAAGGGCGATGCCCGTGTGCATGAGGGGGACGAGCTCTCCCTCTCGCAGATCGCCCTGGTCGACATGGCGCCCCGCACGGGGCCGAGTGGGCGAACCGTGCTCGCCACGATCTGCCTGCCCACCCCGAAAATGACGCACGTTCGAGATGGCGATCCAACGCAGAACGGCTCACACCCGCCGGTGTGAGCCGTTCCCCGTGCTCGTGGTTTCTACTGTCCTTCCGGTTCTCCCTCCGGCGGATCCGATTCGTCCGCCGGATCGTCGACGTGACGCGTACCATCCGGGTTGAGCACGATCTCGCGTGGCCTGGCCCCGCGCATCCGTTCCTCGTCCCAGTCGGCGGCGTTCGCCGGGTCAGGCGTCACGTGTTCGTGGGCCACTCCTGGTGTGTCGGGGGAGTGTTCCCGATCCGGCTTAGGCCGCTGCGGCGACATACGTGCTCTGGATGACGGATCCCCAGTACGGCCCGAACATCGTGTTCTTGACGCCGCTGTAGCCGAAGCTGTTAACCGAGTTCTGGTAGCCGGATGTGCCGCTGCCGATGAACCACGGGCCGCCCGACGATCCGCCGGTCATGTTGCAGGGGATGCCCTGCGACTGCGTCTGGCCGTAGGGGTCGTTGGTTGCGGTGCCGTAGCAGGACTGCAGGGTCGCTCCGTTGAATGGTGCTGCCGCCGGGTAGCCGTACGCCGAGTAGGTGAGGCCGCGGCTGTTGTTGAACGAAGCACCGGATGCGCCGACCGTGTCGCTCAGGCTCGTGCCGGTGGGTGAGGCGACGATCGCGAAGCCGGTGTCGTAGTTGATGTCGCCGCCGGACGCCCACTGGGTGGGGGCGTACAGCTCCGTCGCCTCCCACTGGCCGTAGGGCGCTGCCCCGTTGTTGTAGGCGGGGACGAAGGTGAAGCGTGACGCGAATGCGCCAGGGCCCTCATTGAGGCAGTGCCCCGCGGTGACGACGGTGTTCTTGTTGGTCGAGGAAATCGCATTGCCGGAGCAGACGTAGTTGGCGCCGCCGAGGGTGAAGAACACCTTCCCGATGTGGCTGACCGGCGCCAGTGCCGGGACCGGCTTGGCCTTGAGCGTGGGCGACTGCTTCTGGACCGACTTCGCGGGCCCCACGGCCACCGGGGCCGAGGATGTCGATGCGGCGGAGGCGACGTTGTCGGCGACCAGGGTGTCGCCAGGCTTTGCGGCCTTCATGCGCGCCGCGGTCCAGTAGTCGCCGCCCTGCTGGGTCTGCGGAACGACCCAGCGTTCGACGTCTGACGATTCCGCCGCGGGGGCCGCGCTGGCCCCGCTGGCCGTCGCGAGCCCGCCCGTGGCGAGCATGGCCCCGACCGCCAATACTGCAAAGGCACGGGACCTGAATGTGGTTCTCTTCATTTTCGTCACTCCAGTTATCGATGGAACCCGCCGGGCCGGAATCGCCGACGGTCTGGGGCTGAGCTTGGCGCGTGGACAGGGCTGTCTACCCGCTTTTGTGGTTCCCGACGAATATGTTGTGGGAACCGAAACAGATCGGCTTTGGGCATCGATTACTGGTATTCACGCGCGCTTGTTTTCGGCATCCTGCGGAGCCTGCCTCCAGCCGCGGTATCGTAAGCGGACAGCACGTCCAGCAAGCCTGCCGAGCACATTGCCTCCACGCAGTCACTCAAGAACATGGAGGCCTTCGTGGTACTGAGTGCCGAGCTTCGGCCACACCGGCCGCACTACCGGGGGTCCCGCCTCGACGCCAAGCTGATCGGCCCGCTCACCATCGCCGCGCTCGTGAGCGCCCTGGCCGTCTTGTGGGTCGTGGCGCGGCCATCCGGTGAGGGTTTCGAGCAGCTCGTCGGGGAGTGGCTCGGCGCAGAGGGGGTGCTCCTGCTCTCCATCGGCCTGGTGCTGATCAGCACGCTGCGCTGGGTGGAGCGGTGGTTCAACGGGATCGACCATGCCGCGTTGTGGCATCGCCGGGTCAACATCGCGGGCATGCTGGCGATCTCCGTGCACGCCCTGGTGACCGGGGACGTGCGGGAAACCACGGTCGGCCCGACGCTCGGCCAGATTGGGTTGTTCGGCCTGTTGGCGCTCACCGTGTGGGCGATCGCGCCGCGCTGGCTGTCCTTCGTTCCGCAACGGTTTCGGGGACTCGTCCCCAGGGTCACCGGCTCGCGAGTGGTGCGCCTGGCCGGTATCCCCTTCCGGAGCTACGCCGTCTGGCGCTTCTTCCATCGCTTCACGGGCGTGTTCGTGGCCGTCGGGTTCCTGCACGGGCTGCTGGACGCGAGCATGTTCGACTCGGCGGTGCTGCGGTGGACCTACCTCGTCATCGGCGGCACGGGCCTGGTCTTCTACGTCTACCGGGAGTTGCTCGCCCGCCGCTTCGCCCGCACCTACGACTACCAGGTGGAATCCGTGCAGCCGATCGACGCGAACCTGGTCGAGATCTCGCTGAAGCCGCTGGGACGGCGCTTCGAATACCGGGCGGGCCAGTTCGCGATCCTGTACCTCGAGGCGAAGGATGGGTGGCACCGGCATCCGTTCAGCATCGCCAGCGCGCCGGCGGATGCCAACGTGCGCGTCGCTGTAGGGGCGCTGGGCGACTTCACCTCCAACATCGTCGACCTGGTCGCACCGGGCATGCCGGCCGTGATCAACAGCCCGCACGGTCACTTCGACTATCGCCGGGGCACCGAACACCAGGCGTGGATCGCCGGCGGCATCGGTGTGGCGCCGATCCTCAGCTGGCTGCGGGATGCGACATCCGAGACCTTACCCACGCGCGTGGACCTCTACTTCAGCTCCCGCGGACCCGCTCCCTACGGCGCTGAGATTCGCGAGCT
This sequence comes from Cryobacterium sp. TMT1-2-1, assembly GCF_004403955.1. Lineage (NCBI taxonomy): Bacteria > Bacillati > Actinomycetota > Actinomycetes > Micrococcales > Microbacteriaceae > Cryobacterium > Cryobacterium sp. TMT1-2-1. The sequence continues at coordinate 17,797 of NZ_SOHC01000070.1, read as the reverse complement.
CGCGGCGCGGCATGACGCCATCCACCGGCACCTGATCGACACCAGCACCGGGTCCAGGCTGACGGTGGAGGACGTTCTCGCCACGGCCGGCTGCCCGCCCCGCGACCTGTCGGCGTTCATCTGCGGGCCCGAGGCGATGGTGAACGCCTTCCAGAGGGGCCTGACGCGGTCCGGCGCCCGAACGGCGAACGTGCACCGCGAGTACTTCAACCTGCGCTGATGCCGGTGCCGGGGGAGGGCTTCCGAGAAAGTACGCTGAGGGGATGAGCCTGCTGCGCGCCGCCGAACCGTCAGATATCCGCGAGATTCTCCGCCTCATCGTGGAGCTCGCCGTCTACGAGAAAGAGCCCGACGCGGTGGTGGCAACTGAGGACGGTCTGCGGTCAGCGCTGTTCGGCGAGAGCCCCGCGGTCTTCGCGCTCGTCGTCGACGGCACGGAGAAAGGAACCCTGGCCGGGGTGGCCCTCTGGTACCTCACGTTCTCGACCTGGGAAGGCGTGCACGGCATTCACCTGGAGGACCTCTACGTGCGACCGGCCTATCGGGGCAGCGGGTACGGGACGGCGCTGCTGACGCGGCTCGCCGCGATCTGCGTCGAGCGCGGCTACGCGCGCCTCGAGTGGGATGTCCTCGACTGGAACGATCCCGCGATCGGCTTCTACCGGTCGCTCGGCGCCGTGCCGCTCGACGGGTGGACCACGTTCCGGCTCGATGGCGACGCGCTGAAAAAGGCCGCCTGAGCTCTCGCGTTCCGCGGGGCCATCCGGATTGCGGGAGAATTACAGTTCACGAAGGTAGGAATCACATGATCAATCTCACGCAGGACGCCGACGGCTTCATCCGGATGAACCGGCACTTTCCGGCCAACTCGCTCATTTCCATCACCTTCACCGACGGGTCGACGGGGGAGTTTTCCGGGCACCGGCTCAACGCGATCTTTGACGACGCCCTGGCCGTGTTCCGGGCATCGAACCACCTTGACGCGAAGGGATTCTCGCGGGCCCCGGCGAAGACCGTCCACCCCTCGAAGAACATCCAGTTCGTTCCGGTCCAGGCCGGAATGACCAGCTAGAACTCCCGAACAAAGCCGTGCGCGGAGGGCGCGGCCACAGGGCAGCCCGCATTAGCCGGCGTTGCGGAGGAAGCCCAGCACCCGTTCTGTGAGCAACGTGGCGGCCGGCTCGTCGTAGGACGGCAGGCTGCGGTCGGCGAACAGATGCTGGTCGCCGGGGTACAGGAACAACTCGGCATCCGGCGTTGCCTGCACGAGCGCGAGGGCCGCGTCAATGTCGCCTTCGTCGACGAAGTACTCGTCGGCATCCATGCCGTGGATCTGGACCGGCACTCCCTGGGGCCAGGCCCCGCCGAACTCAGCGGTCGGGATGCACGCATGGAACAGCAGCGCGCCCCTGACTCCGGGTCGGGTCTGGGCCAGCATCTGCGCCGACAACACCCCGATGGAGAACCCGGCGTAGACCAGCTCGCTGGGCATCCCGTCGCTGGCAGCCCGTCCACGCTCCATGATCGATCCGAACCCCACCCCCTGGGCGTAGGCCACGCCCTCGTCAAGGTCGTCGAAGACCTGCCCCTCGTAGAGGTCGGGCACGTGAATGACGTGACCGGCGCGCCTGAGCTCTTCAGCGAAGTCCAGGACCCCGGAGGTCAGCCCGTGCGCGTGATGGAACAACAACACCTCAGCCATGTGCTCTCCTCGCTTCTCGGCGCACGGGGCGCCGTCGGAGTGATTGTGGCATAAGCGGGGCGGGGCGCCGCCCGGGTTCGGAGCGACCCGGTCAGCAGGTTGCCAGCATTGAGTTGATCGCAGTCTTTTCAGCGGAGTCCATTGACAGGCCCCATCCGTATTTCACGTGCACGACGTGCTTGGCGTACGTGCAGCGGTACGAGGTGAGCGGCGGCTGCCACTCCGCCGCGTCCCGGTCGGATTTCGAGGCGTTGACATTGTCGGTGACCGCGATCAGCTGACCGTCGCTCAGGCTGTTGGCGAACTGTTGACGCTTGCTCGTGGTCCAGGTCGACGCTCCGGACCCCCAGGCCTCGGAGAGTGCGACGACGTGGTCGATGTCTACATCCGACGAAGCGTAGTTCCAGGCGCCGTCGTAGACCGAGTACCAGCTGCCCGAGGTCGCAGCGCAGGTCGAGCTGGTCACGACGTTTTCGCCATCGCGCTGGAGCACGATCTCTCGTGTGTTGCAGCTGCCGGACTGCGTAGACCAGTGCGGGAAGAGGTCCCGGGAGTACCCGGCCGAACCCGTCTCGACCTGGGTCGGGATCGCGGCAAGCTCGCTGCTGATCGTGCTGGGCGCAGGCGGGTCCGGCGGGGAGGCGTAGGCCTGGGTGGCCGTCACCTGAGTGGCTGCAACGACAAGTGCGCCGATCAGGAGCAGGGTGGGGGATGGGCGTGTCATCGGGACTCCTCGGTTCGACCGCGAACCGGAACGTGTCGATTCAGCGGATTGTCTCGATCCTCTCGGAGGGGGAGGGGCGCCACAGGTCTCTTCGCGTGAACACAAGACGACCTTCGACCGCGATAACCTCATCCCAAGCCGCAAAATGTGGCTCCGGACGAGGGATCAGTACCCGGCACGCGACAAGACTGGCCACAGGAGTGCTTGTCATGTCTTGGATCGTTCTCATTGTGTCCGGCGTTCTGGAAGCCGTCTGGGCCACGGCGCTGGGCCGGTCTGACGGCCTCACCAAGTTGTGGCCATCGGTTGTATTCGTGGGGGCGCTCCTGCTCAGCATGGGCGGCCTTGCCCTGGCCATGCGGGAAATTCCCACCGGCACGGCATATGCCGTCTGGGTCGGAATCGGGGCGGCGCTCACCGTGCTGTACGCGATGGTCTTCGGTGCGGAGCCGGCCTCGCTTGCGAAGGTCTTGCTCATCCTCGGGCTCGTGGGGTGCATCGTCGGTCTCAAATTCGTGGACGGCGGCCACTGAGCCGTGTCGTCGAGACCGTGCATGGCACACGGGAAAAATCACTTGCGATGGATTGCGTCCCGTTGGGACTTAGCCGGCGCCGACGGGTGGGCGGGAGCTGTGGTCTCCGCCAGGATGGCTTCGGCTTCGGCTTCGGCTTCGGCTTCGGCGGCAGCTGCTGCGGCCGCGGCATGTTCCGCGGCAATGCGATCGGCCGCGGACTGCTCCGCGGCAATGCGATCGGCTGCGGACTGCTCCGCGGCAACGCGATCGGCTTCGGCTGCCATCAGGATGTCGGCGGCGGCGGTAGCGTCCGCGGCCCTCTGCGCGGCACGGGCCTGCGCTGCACCGCCGTGGTCCGCCAGGCCTGCCGCCTGGGGGTCGATACTTTCCGAGGGCGGGGTCGCGGGGCGCTCGTTTTGGGCGATCGTCGCGGGCCGCAACACAAGACCGGTGCCGACAACTATTCCGACGGCAATGAGGCTCCCCGCTGCGGCAAACCGGCGACGGCCGCGGCGCCGGCGAGTGTTCTGAACGCGGGTGCCTCCGGGATCGGTGGCGCCAACGGGCGGCCGGGAAAACGAAGAAAGAAGGTTTCGCATGACTTTCACGAAGCTAATCGACCCGTGCTGAGCACAGAACGGTTCTGGTTAGACAATCCACGAGCGGGGCTCCGCACGGGCGCAGTCACCATTGTGCAACGAACCTACCGGCCCGCACCTGACGCGGCGTTGGGAGCCCTCGAGCCCAAACCTTCCGACACGAGCCGCTTGTCAGTTCGTTTCGACGCCTCCGACCAGCCACAGTTTGCCCTTGGCACAGTCGCGTTCGGTCCACTTATCGCTGAACGTGTCAGCACCGCCCCCGCCGATGGCAAGGGATGATCCCGAACTCGCCACAACGTTTTTGCTGCCGTCCAGGACTTCGAAGGACCTCGAATCGCCTCTGACGGTGTACCCCCGGGGCCACACGAGAGTCACCGGATCTCCGGCCGTCTTCGCCTGAACACAGCCGTCCCCGTCAACTGCCAACGTGCCCCGGAGAAGCGCTTCCATGCCGCTCAGCGCCGATGTATCAGATGTGACGAGTCGGAGAGGGGCGGATGAACACGCACTGAGCGCCGTCACCAAAGCCACAGCCGATCCAAGCACTGCCAGTCTCGACCAGTGTGTATGCATGGGGCGGACTCTACTCTCCCGCGTGTTCCGCCAGGCCGCGCTCGGGTCCTTCACGCAGAGAGGATGAATCGCAGCCAGCCGGTGCGGTCGCAGTGGCCGAGGACTAGCGTGGGGGCGTGTCCCCTCCCGTGATCGACGCACGCACCGCTCACGCCGCCGGCGTGGAGCGCCTCCTCGAGAGCTATCGGGCGGTGCCGCCGACGGCCTCCGTTCGGCTCGCCAAGCCCACCTCGAACCTGTTCCGGTCACGCGCGAAGCCGAACGCCAGGGGCCTCGAGACATCGGGATTGACGGGCGTCATCGCGGTCGACCCGGAAGCGCGGACGGCCGACGTGGGCGGCATGTGCACCTACGAGGATCTCGTCGCCGCGACGCTGCCCCACGGGCTGGCGCCGCTGGTGGTGCCGCAACTGAAGACGATTACCCTGGGCGGCGCGGTCACCGGCCTCGGCATCGAGTCGACGTCCTTCCGCAACGGGCTGCCGCACGAGTCGGTACTGGAGATGGACATCCTCACCGGCACGGGAGAGGTGGTCACCGCCTCGCCGATCGAGCACGTAGACCTCTACCGCGCCTTCCCCAACTCGTACGGCACACTCGGCTACGCGGTGCGATTGCGCATCGAACTTGAGCCGGTCGAACCTTTCGTCGCGCTCCGGCATCTGCGGTTCCACTCGCTCACCGACCTGGTCGCGGCGATCGACCGCATCATCGCGACCGGTGCCGTGGACGGCGACCGCGTGGACTACCTCGACGGCGTGGTGTTCAGCGCCGACGAGAGCTACCTGTGCGTGGGCACGCAGACAGCGGCATCCGGCCCGGTGAGCGACTACACCGGCCAGCAGATCTACTACCGCTCCATCCAGCACGATGACGGCATCAAGCACGATCGGCTCACGATTCACGACTACCTGTGGCGGTGGGACACGGACTGGTTCTGGTGCTCGGAGGCGTTCGGCGCGCAGCGTCCGCGGATCCGCCGGCTCTGGCCGCGAACGCTTCGGCGCAGCAGCTTCTACTCGAAGCTGATGCGCTACGAACAGCGATTCCACATCGGCGATCGCATCGAGCGGCTGGGCGGCCGTCCGCCACGCGAACGCGTCGTGCAGGACGTCGAAGTGCCGATCGAGCGATGTGCGGAGTTCCTGGACTGGTTCCTTGCCAACGTGTCGATCGAGCCGATCTGGCTGTGCCCGCTTCGGTTGCGCGGCGACGGCTGGCCGCTCTACCCGATGCGGCCTCGGCAGACCTACGTCAACGTCGGCTTCTGGTCGACGGTTCCGGTGGGGTCGATCGAAGGGGAGACGAACCGTCTGATCGAACGTAAGGTCAGCGAGTTCCACGGGCACAAGTCGCTGTATTCCGACTCCTATTACTCCCCGGAGGAATTCGGCGAACTCTATGGCGGAGAAACCTATCGCACCGTGAAGAAGCGCTACGACCCCGATTCACGTCTGCTCGATCTCTACGCGAAGGCGGTGCAACGACGATGACCACGTTCAAGGAACGTTTGCCGGAGGATGCGGAAACGGCGGAGAAGCCGGAGGCGGCGGGCAAGCTCACCCTCGCCCAGATCCTGGAGATCCTCGCCGGCGGGCGGCTCCCGCTGAGATTCACCGCCTACGACGGGAGTTCGGCCGGTCCGACCGACGCACCGCTCGGGCTGGAGCTGAAGACGCCGCGAGGCACGACCTATCTGGCCACCGGCCGCGGCGATCTGGGCCTTGCCCGCGCCTACATCGCCGGTGACCTCGAGGTCACCGGGGTGCACCCCGGCGACCCCTACGAGCTCCTCAAGGCGCTCGCCGGTGAGTTGGTCTTCAAGCTGCCACCACCGCGGGTGACGGCCAACATCATCCGCTCCATCGGCGTGGAGCACCTGCGCCCGATCGCGCCGCCGCCGCAGGAGGCGCCGCCGCGCTGGCGCCGCGTCGCCGAGGGGCTCCGGCACAGCAAGACCCGGGACGCCGAAGCGATCCACCACCACTACGACGTATCGAATACCTTCTATGAGTGGGTGCTCGGGCCGTCGATGACCTACACCTGCGCGTGCTACCCGCGTCCCGACGCATCGCTGGACGAGGCGCAGGAGAACAAGTACCGGCTGGTGTTCGAAAAGCTGCGGCTGAAGCCGGGCGACCGGCTGCTCGACGTCGGGTGCGGCTGGGGCGGCATGGTGCGCTACGCCGCCCGCCGCGGCGTCTCGGCCACCGGCGTGACCCTGTCGGAACAGCAGACCGCGTGGGCACAGCGGGCAATCGCCGAGGAGGGCCTGGCCGATCTGGCCGAGGTCCGCTATGGCGACTACCGTGACATCGCAGAGGCCGGCTTCGACGCCGTGTCGTCGATCGGGCTGCTCGAGCACATCGGAGTGCGCAACTATTCGTCGTACTTCGCCTTCCTGCAATCGCGGCTGCGCCCCGGCGGGCTGCTGCTCAACCACTGCATCACCCGGCCGGACAACCGATCCGAACCCTCCACCCGCGGCTTCATCGACCGCTATGTCTTCCCCGACGGGGAGCTCACCGGCTCAGGCCGCATCATCAGCGCAGCACAGGATGTCGGCCTGGAGGTGGTGCACGACGAGAATCTGCGCCATCACTACGCGATGACACTGCGCGACTGGTGCGCCAACCTCGTCGAGCACTGGGATGAGGCGGTCGCCGAAGTGGGGTTGCCCACCGCGAAGGTGTGGGGCCTGTACATGGCCGGGTCACGGCTCGCTTTCGAGACCGGTGGGATCCAGCTGCACCAGGTGCTGGCGGTCAAGCCCGATGGCGGTGGCGGCGTCGACGACCTGCCGCTGCGTCCGTGGTGGACGCCCTAGTTGTCCACCGCTGGAGGCCTGAGATCAAACGCTGACGACCGCCTGAACCAAACCGACCGGTGGATCGTGGCTTAGCGTCTGCTGTCTGCCTCGGGGCGCAGCCGGATGAGCCGCTGCGGGCCGTCCTCTTTCAACTCGGCCAGGTCGCTGCGCGAGGAGAGAAAATCGCTGAAGGAACGGAAGCCGAGCGGCTTCTCGTTGAAGGAGGGGTCCATCCGGCGCATCTGGTTCTTGATCGTGCCCGTGTTGAGCCACTCGTCGCCGTCGCCCTTGGCGTGACCGATCTGCAGTGCGCGCACGAGGAGCTCCGTTGCCAGTGTCTGGGGGTCGATGTCGTCCTCGGCCTCCGGCTCGTCGAACTGCGCGTCGTCGGTGTGCGAGAACATCGGAATCGTCGTGAGCTTGCGGGCCTCTGGGGCCGTGTCGGGTGCAGTCTCGGCAGGTTCCGCGGCCTTCTTGCTCGTCTTGGGCCTCTCCGCGCTGGCGGCAGCGGCGGTAGCGGCCGACTTGTCGACTCCGGGCAGCGAGTCGTAGTCCTCGAACTCGTCGCACGCGGCCGCGAGCGATGTGCTCGTCGAGCCCGCGACGCCGATGCCGACGACGTAGCGACCCAGTCGCTTCGACTTCTGGGCGAGGGCGATGTAGTCGGAGTCGCCGGCGATAATGATCACGTGGGTGAGGTCGGGCAGTTGGAAGAGGTCTTCGACCACGTCGACGGCCAGACGGATGTCGGCGCCGTTCTTGGTTCCCCTGGTGGTCGTGGTGAACAGCTGGGTCAGGTCCACCGCGCGAGACATCAGCTGGCGCTGGTAACTCGCATTGACGGGCACTGACCAGTCGGCGTAGGCGCGGTTGACGACCAAGGTGCCGAATGACGCGGCAAAGTCGATGATGGCGTTGAAGTCGACCGTCGCGGCGGCGAGCTTCGCGGCGACCTCGGGGTCGGCATCCCGGCTCGACTTATCGAAGTCGCGGATGCCGTCGCGCTGGAAGGCATTGCGCCCGTGCAGCTGCTGATAGCGCGAGATGACGATGTTGTCGAAGTCGATATAGAGGCCGACGCGTGCATCGTTCGGTTCAGTCATGGTGAGCTCCTCAGCCGCAGGCGGAAGACTCTGTAGCGATCCGGTACCTCCAGTCTGACGCGAGCGACGTGGCGAGGGCAACTCGGGTACGCGGTCGCGCTGCCGGATTGCGGGCAGGAACCCCGCAGCCGCAGCCGCAGCTGCAGCTCAGCCTGGGATTTCGACCGTCAACGCTCACGGCTCCTGGCGCTGTGCGCCGAATCGGAAACCTGGTGGACGCCACCGGTTGGGCGTCCATCAAGCAGGTTTCTGGTGAACATGGCAATGTTGTCCCGAAGCCCGGCGTAGGCATTCTCGACGGGGCTCTCCGAACGGACGAACATGTCCACTGCCTCGAGCGCTGAGGTGATGATCGCGCGAGGTGAACGCACTCTCCATGACTGGCCTTCCGCGATGAGGTCGTCGATGGTGATTGAGGCGTGCACATACTTCCGGTTGATGGCCAACGCCATTTTTCCGTCGCTGTCGAGGTGAGCTTGCGGCACGACATCGTATGCCGGGGTAATTTTCGTGCTGCCGTCGTGCAGGTGGAGCATGCTGATGTTCTTGCCGTGCATGTCGAGATTGCCCACAGCCTGCGAGACGGTAAGCAGTCTGAGGAGCTGGTCGAGGGAGGTCCGGTCGCCGTTGCGCCCCAGGACATCGGCTACTCGCTTGAGTGACACTTTCCCGCCGAACTCCTGGTATTTCTCGTTCTTCGATGCGCCCAGGGCTTGGTTCATGTCTTCCTGGTGGATGCGTCCCTGTGGCGCGTCCGGTGACCTGTCGCAGCGATCGATCACGAGGCCGCGAACTCCGCCGAAGACTTCGATCCACGCGTCAAACGTGGTGAGGCCGGCGGCTTTGGCCGCACGGAAGCCGTACTCCTCGTCAAACGTGATGGTTGGGTAGCGGACGGACGGCGGCTTGATGATGTGGGTGGACGGATAGCCCTCGAGAACCTGGAACCACTGATTCTCCTTGTGCGCGAGAATGATCTTGTCTTGCACACCGGCCGGGGAGGTGCGACCGGACTTCGGCCGGTTTCCGAGAGGAGCGGCCTGAGTGTTAGCCAGCATTCGGCCGACCTCGGCCGCGTCGACCGGGGCCAGGTCAGGCTTGCGTGGCTCGCCCGGCGCCTCCGGGTCATAGATCTGAACGGCACCAGCGACGTCTCGGCCGAACTGGGCCAGCAGCGGGATGACGTCATCGGTGGAGACTCTGATCTCGGCGGCGAGATTGTCGAGAGCGGTGCCCTCGGGAAGGAGCTCGGCGAAGAAGTTGCGGCGGCGCGCGGCCCTGCTGCGGTTGGCGATGAGGTCGAATGGAACCGACTCGGAGAGAATCGTGCTTCCGAGCCCAAATGTCTCGATGGCATGCTTGGTCGCGATGAAATCAAAAGTGCGACGGTCGGCGCCGACCAAGTGCCCGACCAGCTCGCCGTAGAGTTCCACGCGCAAGTCAGCCATTGGGTTCTTCCGCGATGTCATGGAGGGGCTCATCCAGCGGGTCGTCGATCTCCATGTACATCCGGACGCCGGTCTCCCGCATGATCGCGAATATGCGCTCGAGGATGATCGTGTTCTTGCCGGACTCCAAAGCCCAGATGTATTTCTGGTCGGTCTCGAGTCTTTCGGTGAGGTCGCGCTGCGTCAGTCCGCTGACAAGGCGGCCTTGCTGCAGCATCCGACCAAGAGCCTCGGCGCTTCTCACTTCTCCGCGTGCTGTCATGACAGTTTCCTCCTGACGGTCTTATTGCCTTCACAGCACCTGACGGTCATATCACCGTCCACCATTTCGATGGTCTTATTGCCGTCAAGCAATGAGCCTCCTGGCTGGAGGCCGAATACCTGTGGGACGGTGCATCGCGCTGCACACCGGCGCCTTCGTAGCCCAAGGTCCTGTGGCCCCTCAGGATCCTCCACGTTGGCACGTCAAGCGTGTCGATGTACGGTTCTCCTGCACCGGGTGGTTCGCCCGGTCAGCTCGGTATCGGAGTAGCACCCTCCAGCGCCGCCACGGAGCGCCGGCTCTCCAGGCGCAGTTCCATTTCGCTCATGACAAGCGCGGCGAGGTCACCGAGGGTGGCGAGTTCCTGTTCCGTCGCCAGGCGCGGTTCGAAGTCGAGTACGCAGAGCGTGCCGAGGTTGTGTCCGTCCCGCGTGCGCAAGGGCACCCCGGCGTAGAACTGCAGGCCGAAATCGTCGGCGACGAGGGGGTTGGCCAGTGTTCGGGGGTCGAACCGGGCATCCTCGACGACCCAGGGCACGTCATCCATGATCGCCGAGGCGCAGAGCCCGGGGTGCCTGTCAATGTGGTCGATCTCGAGACCGTGGTGGGACTCGAACCAGATCCGATCGTGATCGACGATCGTGACGAGCGCGACCGGAACGGAGAACACGCGGGCGGCAATCGCCGTGATGCGGTCGAAGGCCCCGTCCACCGGTGCCTCCGGCAGCCGATAGCGCGCGACCGCGAGCATCCGGGCCTCCTCGGTAGACGGCTCGGGAAAGGCCACCACATCCCTGTGCCGGCCGGTCTCGGCAGCAACCATCTGGCGAAGCGCCGCGACCAGATCATGGATGGAGGGACGGTCCTCCGGGTTGCGAGCCGTCATGGCCGCCAGCAGCGCCCTCCATTCCGGGGCGATGCCCGGCGGAATGGGCGGATCGTTTCGGAGCCGGGCCAGTGCCGACGGGATCGGGTCGCCGGGAAACGCGACGGTGCGGGTGAAGCACTCGAGGAGAACGAGCCCCAGCGAGTAGATGTCGCTGGCCGACCCCAGCGTCTGTCCCCGCGCCTGTTCGGGGCTGAGGTAGGCGGCCGTGCCCGTCGTCACGGTGTCCGTGTCGCGGCGCTCGATGGCGCCGACCAGGGCAATGCCAAAATCGGTCAGCTTCGCGCGGTACCGTGCTCCGCTCTGGCTGTAGTCGACAAGCAGGATGTTGGCCGGCTTGACGTCTCGATGCACAACACCCCGATGGTGAATGTATTGCAGGCCTTCGGCCAGGTCGAAGCCGATGTGCGCTATCTGACGAGCGGTCAGGGAGCCCCCCTCGAGCTGCACCTTGAGATCGGCGCCCGTGACGAGCTCCATGACGAAGTAGACACGCGGCCGGTCCGCATCCGTGCGGTCGACGCCCGCATCAAGCAGGGTGACGAGGCTGTGGTGGCTCAGGCTCGCCAGGAGGTTCACCTCGTCTTCCTGACGACGAATGTCCTTCTCGCTTGTCGCGGACGCCTCGAAGACCTTCACCGCGACGTCGCGACCCAGTGTTTCGTCCCGGGCGCGGTAGACAGACCCCGCGCCGCCTCGGCCGATCAGTTCCTGCAACCGGTAGCGTCCGCGCAGGCGCGGTGCGCCGGCTTCGGAGACCTCCGGAGAGCGCCCGGCCAGTGTGATGACGTCCATAGTGAACCCTTATTTCGTGGCGCCTCCACCACAGACGGTCAGGCGTATCCACTTATAGGACGTAACTCGAGGCGAAAGTGTCACGCCCGACACCGAAATTACTGCCTGCCTGTCGAGAGGCTCCGGCGCCGTGAGCGCGATCAGTGGATGACTGCGAGCAGCACGCCGACCGCCACGAACAGAACGCCGAATACTCGGTTCACAACTCGCTGACCGCGAGCGTCGCCGGTGAATCTCTGAAGCGAACGTGCCGTCACCGCAAAGAAGAACCACATCACCAGGATGTCGACCACGATGACGGTGGCGGCGACGATGAAATACTGCGGCAGCAGCGGTCGATCGAGACGGATGAACTGGGGGAGGAACGCCAGAAAGAACACAATCGCCTTGGGGTTCAACATGTTCACCCACAGCCCGCGCCGGAACATCGACCAGGCCGGATCGTTGCGCAGCGCTGGCTCGCGCTCGGCATCGAGCGCCGGTTTGGCGAGAAACTGGCGGATGCCGAGGTACACGAGGTACGCGGCACCCACGAAGCGAATCACGTTGAAGGCGAGCGGAGAGCCGGCGACGAGCACACCAACACCGAGCGCCACGATCACGATGTGGGCGAGCAGCGCGGCCTGCTGGCCGAGGATTCCCCAGATCGAGCGGCGGAAGCCCGAGTTGAGGGCGTTGCTCATGGTGTTGATCGCCCCCGCGCCGGGCGTGAAACTGATCAGGGTGCCGGCGCCGAGCAGGGCCAGCCAGAGAGAGAACTGCACCGGCCCAGCATAGGTGTCCTCAGCATCCCTTTGCGGAACGGTCAGCGGGCATGCGGAGACCATCTCTCGTCGCCGAGTTCTTTCTGGCTTCGGAAAGTGCGTTTCGCAAGCATTCGGAGCCGGCGTTTGGAATAAGTCAGAATATTGAGGGGCATAACAATGGATAAGTAACTAAGCATTGGTATGATTGATTCATGTCCACGTCTGAGGAGAAGTCACCCTGGCCGTCCCTTGGCTATGAAGAACGACCCTGGCACAGCGTCCAGGACGAGTATGGCTCACGAACGCAGAAGCATCTTGCAGCAGGCCCGTACTTGGCGTCGGTGCCCCCACTGATCGCAAATCAGACAATCTCGCTCGACAGTGAGTTGCATGCGCTGACCGAAGAGGCCGCCAGCGAGCTTGCCCGCTTCGATGCCGAAGTTGGGCAAATCGCGGCACCATTCGCATCCATTCTCCTGCGCACCGAGAGCGCTTCCAGCTCAGAGATTGAGAACCTCACGAGCGGCGCACGGCAGATCGCCCTGGCGGAGCTCGGTGAGCACGCCTCGAAGAATGCGCAGCTCATCGTCGGCAATGTCCGAGCTATGCAAGCGGCTCTTGCCCTGTCCGAGTCCATCGACGGCCACGCCATCCTGGAAATGCATCGCGCACTCCTTGAGCACAGCAATCCCGACATCGTCGGTCACTGGCGTGACCAGCAGGTCTGGATCGGAGGCGGGAGCCTCGGGCCGCACACCGCACAGTTCGTCCCGCCCCATCAGGATCGGGTCCCCGCGCTCATGGGCGACCTCGTCGCCTTCGCCAATCGCGTCGACCTTCCCGTGCTCGCTCAGACCGCGATCGCTCACGCCCAATTCGAAACGATCCACCCGTTCCCCGACGGCAACGGAAGAGTCGGTCGCTCACTCATCCAGGCGATGCTGCGCGGGGGGCAGCTCACGCGAAACGTAGCTGTTCCGGTCTCAGCGGGGCTGCTCCACGACACCGGTCGATATTTCGATGCCCTGAGCGCGTACCGGTCCGGGGATGTCGCCCCGATAGTCCGCTGCATAGCGGACGCATCGTTCGCGGCGGTGCACAACGGTCGCATCCTCGTGGACGATCTGGAAACCGTCCAGGTCGAATGGCGCGGGCGCATCCGCGCGAGACAAGACTCAGCAGCACACCGGCTCGTAGATATTCTCCTTCGCCAACCGGTGATCGGCGCAGCGGCAGCCTCAGCTCAGCTTGGTATCTCGACCGTCAACGCTCAGGTCGCTATCGACCGCCTCGTTGACGCCAACATTCTGACCCAGATCACAGACGGACGACGAAACCGAATTTGGCTAGCGAAGGACGTCGTTCGGGTCCTTGACGAGTTCGCCGCCCGAGCGAAGAGGCGCCGATAGCCGAACGTCTCACGGGCGATGTTCGCAGGCTGGATTCCACGTGCATCATCGACTTCCGCACCGCGCCACTTTTCCGTTTGCGCCGGAGGGTGCACCTCGCCGGGATGCGGCACGGCGGAGAACCGTCTCATTCGTCTGGGCGGGCCTCTTGCTGCGGCGCCTGATGTGAGGTGGGCGGACCCAGGAGGGGAGGGGGCGGCGATGCCGGGACCGCGGGGAGCCCCTGCTTGAAGATGGGTTCCAGGAGACGCAGGGCTTTGTCGGGGAGGCCGTCTCCCGGGTAGAAGTCATTCAGCACTTCCTCGGCCGCATTGAGATCACGAATCTCGCAGATCGCGAGCAGGTTGGCGATGTCCTGAACGTCTCGCCCCGGGCGCGATGCGTTGAGTTTCATGGCGAGTAACGCACGGGGCGAGGCCACTTCCACCGTGATGTCCTCGTTCGCGTAGAGGACCTCCCATTCAGGGTCCGCCCCGTACGCCGGTAGAAACATCGTGGCGTTGCTGCTGAGCCAGTCCTGCGGCCACCCGTGCTCGTTGGCGACTTCAACGGCGGCCTTCAGGATGGGTTGTTCGGGCTGCAGGTGCGCGTCGATGTCGGCGGTTGTTCGGCGGTCGAAGTAGCGAAGAGCGAGTGCAGCACCTCCGACGATCCGGATGCCCGCGGGTTGGCCGGCCGCGCGGAGTTTCGCGATGACCACGTTGATGCCGCGGACGAGGTCGTCGCGGTCGAGTTGATCGCCTGGCATTAGACGCTTTCCAGGGTTTCGGCTTCAATCAGGATGCCGCGGCGGAGGAACTCGGCGGGTACTCGCGTCGGGTCTGCCGGGATGTCATAGTCGCTTGTGCGCGGGGCCCACGGGTTGTCGGGGTGCCCGGTTTGCGTGGTGACCCAGTCCGGGACGGGCAGGGCGTCTGCCTTGAGCCGGTATTCGCAGAGCGCGGCGATAGCGGCGTCCCACCGCTCGGACCCGGTGGGAGCCGGCTCGGTCAACGCGAGGCCGACCCGGGTGGCACCGCGTTCTGCCGCGAGGTTGTCGGCGAGTTGAAGGAAGCGTCGGAACGCCCAGGCGTCATCTGATCTCGTGATTGCTTCGCCGATCTCGGAGGCGATCCGGGCGGCGTCGCTGCGCACGGTCGGGACGGTGACCACCGTGTGACGGGTGGCTCGCAACAGCGCCTCGAGTGTGGAGACGGTTGGCTCGCGTTTGCCGTGTTCGATGAGGGAGAGCGACGAGCCGGCGATCCCCGAGCGAATCGCGAGCTCACTTTGAGTGAGACCGCTCGCAGCCCGGGCGGAACGAGCAAGAACACTTGCTGTCATATCAGTCACCCCTTTTTACTAAGTAGTAAAAGTATACCAGTCCCACTCCGGTGGAGGGCTGGAGAATTCTGGTTGACGGGCCTGTCAGTCGAGGTGAATTGTGCCGTCATGAATGAATTACTGATCGGGTACGCTCGCGTATCCACGAATGAGCAAGACCTCACCGCCCAACAAAACGCCCTCGAACGACTCGGCGTTAGACCCAACCTGATCTACACCGACCATGGCTTGACGGGAACCAACCGCGCGAGGCCGGGGCTGCGCGAAGCCCTCGCTGCCTGCAGGAGCGGGGACACACTCGTGGTGGCCAAACTCGATCGCCTGGCCAGGTCGCTGCGGGATGCAAAAGACATCGTCGATGAGCTGACCGCCAAGGAAGTGAAGCTCAGCATCGGCGGCTCAGTGCATGACCCGAATGATCCAGTCGGCCGGCTGCTCTTCAATGTTCTGGCCATGGTCGCAGAATTCGAGTCGGATCTGATCCGTGCTCGAACGCGAGAGGGCATGCAGGTGGCGAAAGCGAAGGGTCGCTTGCGCGGGAAGCCACCGAAGCTCTCCCCGGCGCAGCAGAGACACTTGATGGAGGTCTACAACGCCGGAACTCACACAACGGCCGAGCTTGCTGAGCTCTTCAATGTCGCCCGGTCCACCATCTATCGCACCATCCAGCGCCAACACCGGCCCAATACCTAGCACGCAGGAAGTTTCACGTTGCAGGGCGGACTGTCCTGCAACGCGAACGTTCACTGACGCAGAATCCGCGGCTGGGCCTTCGAGCCTCCCCGTGTCAGTGGACGCAAAGCTGATTCCCGCAGTGCTCTCATCTGTCGCTCTGGTTTCATGGTTGTGTGTCGCACTAATCACCGCCTACGATGAGCGGCATGAGCCGGCTCCCAACTGTCGCGGGGATTGTTGCCAATCTCGTTGCCGTGTTCTCCGCAGGCTTCGTCGTGTGGCTGGTGTGGGATGACTAGCCCCGGTAGGGATTCCGTGAGACGGCGGCTCGGGCGCGGCGTGGCGGGGCTGGTGGCAGTGTTGGCCCTCGTCCTAACGGCGTGTGCGCAGAGCCCGAGTGGCGAGGGCAATCGGAACCCGAATTCTCCACTCGTGGCCGGTCCCGGTACGGGGGCGAAATCTACCGCGATTGGATTGGTCAACTTGTGGCGGGTCTCGGGCGCGGAAGGCGAGGAAACGGACACCTGGCTGCGCCTAGACGTCCCGGAGTTCCAATTGTGGCGAGACTGCGGCATGATCGAAGGCTCGTGGCGGGCGACTGAAAGGCTGTTTCTGGCGTCCACGTACGGTGCCAGCGGCGAGTGTGTCACGGGAGAGACCATGCCTCGAGTGGCCTGGCTCGAATCCGTCACCGGGTATCGTGCGGCCGGTGACGGCTGGGAACTCAATGATGCGAACGGCGCGGTGGTCGCGACGCTGACCTTGGACGGCGGCCCCGATCCGATCCCGACCGCAGCCAAGTTCTACACCGAGCCACCGGTGATAACGGAAACGATGCGGAAGGAGCTGCGGCAACCAGCGCCCCTGCCGGCAGGAGTCACCCCTGCCACGCCCGAGAACTTGTCGGGACGATGGGTCCCGGTTGCGAACAGCGCCAAAACCGATCCGCATGTGATCTTCAAGCCGGCCGGCACGTGGACGGGATCGGACGGATGCAACGGAGGCCAGGGCCGATGGGCCGCCGACGGCGAGGGTGCACTCCTGGCGACGTCCGGAGCATCGACACTGATCGGGTGTGAGGGCGCCCCGGTCCCGTCGTGGGTGGCCCAAGCCAGATTGGCCGTCATAGACAACGGGGCGCTGCGACTACTCGATGCGGGCGGATCTGAGCTCGGCAGGCTCGAGCGCGACTGACCCTCTACGGGAACCCTCTGCGGGAGAGATCGCACACAGCTCGAGGCCGAGGCCGCCAGCGATTGCTCACGCCTACTTCGTTTGGTTCGGGTGCCTCGTGAACACGTTGACAATCTTCACTGTTCTGCCCTCGACGTAAAACCAAATGCGTGCGCCCCCGGAGAGTTCGTACTGCCATTGATCGTGTTCGACGCCGTCACGAACAATAGTTGCGAGTTGGCCCTTCAGCTGGTGGCATTTGGGGTCCGACTGGTTCGGGGCCTTCGTGAGCCGGTCCCAGGCATCAGCGGCTGAGCTCTTTTGGGTGGCGACGATGTCGCGCCATCCAGTTGCGGCTTGACGCGTCACATGCTCGATAGCGAATTCTGATGACTTCAGGGGGCGTGCGACGAGCCCCTTCTTCGGCGACATTAAACGCGGGGCTTCTTGACCGCCACAGGTTCACGAAGCCAATCCGGTTCATCCTGTCCCCAGCCAGCAGCAACAGCCTCCGCGGTGTTCTGCCACGCCTTGATCTCAGTGAGTATCCGCCCAGGCTGATTGACAACGAATGCGCCGCGAGCCGTGTCGATGATGTCCTGTGCGCAGGTTCTCTGATCCTGAACGCTGAGCAGCTTGATCCAGGGAAACGGTCGTGCGAGGCGATCCTCCAGCGTGCCGATGTCATCCAGTGACACGGCGATCAGCTGTGCGGCGACCTCGAGGATCCGTTCATGGGCGGCCGCTTCACGCTTCGTGGTGAGAACCAACGTTTCGCCATCGCGCCGAGTGACTTCGACGGGTGCTTCCTCAGCGGCAGCGAAGACTGCAGCAGAATTGCGGGACAATTCCGACGACTGCACGACGCGTCGTTCTGCAGGGGTGAGTGTTATTAGCGCCATGAACAGAGTCTATTCCGAATGTGTTCTGAATTCAACGCCGGCTGGTCGGTCGACTAGGGCGTGTCTCCTAATTCGTGTAACCAGATGGTGATGGCACGGAGGACGACGCCTCCGCGGTAGGTGAGGGCGAGTTTGTCGTAGCGAGTGGCG
>NZ_SOHC01000003.1:0-39453 GCF_004403955.1 Cryobacterium sp. TMT1-2-1 | reverse complement strand
GGCTTCCGCGCGGACTGTGGCGGACGTCGCGCCGGTCGCACCGGACGGCAGCCTCGCCCCGGATGCCGCGCCCTCCGCCCCAGCCGCCCAGCCGGCGCCGGCCGCGCCCGTCTTCCCCGGTCTGTCGTCCACGTCCGCCGCCCCCGTCGCGGCCCAGGCCGCTCCGCCCGCGGCCCCGCCCGCGCCGCTGGCCAGCCAGATCGCCGGCCCGCTGTTCACCCTGGCCGGGGCGCGATCGGGCGAGCATGTGCTGACGATCAACGTGGCGCCAGACAACCT
Source organism: Cryobacterium sp. TMT1-2-1 (assembly GCF_004403955.1). Lineage (NCBI taxonomy): Bacteria > Bacillati > Actinomycetota > Actinomycetes > Micrococcales > Microbacteriaceae > Cryobacterium > Cryobacterium sp. TMT1-2-1. The sequence goes on along the minus strand of NZ_SOHC01000003.1, from coordinate 39,174 downwards.
CGGTCCGGTGACCGTGCGAGCGCACATCACCGGGGACAACATCCGGGTCGAACTCTTCGCACCCACGGACCTGGGCCGCGACGCCCTGCGGGCGATGCTCCCCGACCTTCGCCGCGATCTCGCGGGATCGGGGATGAACGCCCAGCTGAACCTGTCGTCCGGCAGCCAGCCGGAAGACCAGCCCGGCGACCCGAGTGCCGACCGGGGCGCTTTCGGGCGGGACCGGGCCGAGCACGAAGCGCGCGAGGAAACCGGCCGACGCCGTGCCGCCGCAGCGGCCGAACGAACTGCTCCATCGGCCCTCGCGGCCACATCATCGACCATCGACGTGATGGCTTAGAAAGAGAGACCGACCGTGCCCATTGACGCAGTAGCAGCTCCAGCCCCCGGGATGTACACCGGCGAGGTCACCCGGGCACCCAAGCAAGCCATGGACTCCGAGGTGTTCATGTCTCTCCTGGTCACCCAGCTGCGCAACCAGGACCCCAGCTCACCCATGGACACCAACCAGATGATCGCGCAGACCACCCAGCTGGCCATGATGGAGAAGATCAGCGCCCTCGCGGACACGAACCAGGAGAGCTTCTCCCTGCAGATGCGCATGGCCGCCGCCGCACTCGTGGGCAAGGATGTCACCTTCGCCCGCGCGGACGGAACCACCGGCAGCGGCACGGCCACCGCGGTGTCCTACGCCGGCTCGGTTCCCCAGGTCACGGTCGGCGGCGAGAACATCGGCCTCGACTCCGTCGCCGGCGTCTCCGCCGGTGTCGCGGCCCCGCCCGCGCCCTGATCTCCCGGCTCCTCGTCCAGTTTTCCCACCACTCACACACGCATCCCACCGTCCGACCGAAAGGCAGCATCCCATGCTTCGTTCCCTGTACTCCGGAATCTCCGGCCTCCGTTCCCACCAGACCATGCTCGACGTGACCGGCAACAACATCGCCAACGTCAACACCACCGCGTTCAAGGCATCCGCCACGCAGTTCCAGGACACGCTCTCGCAGATGTCGCAGGGCGCCGGGGGACCGCAGGCTCAGGTCGGCGGCACCAACCCGGCCCAGATCGGGCTGGGCGTCCAGGTCGCGGGCATCTCGACGAACTTCGCCCAGGGCTCGGCCCAGTCCACCGGACGCTCCACCGACATCATGATCTCCGGCGACGGCTTCTTCGTCACCAGGCTCGGCGGCGAAACCCTCTACACCCGCGCCGGCGCCTTCGACTTCGACGCCCAGGGCCGGCTCGTCGCGCCGGACGGCGCGATCGTGCAGGGCTGGACCGCGGTCAACGGCAAGATCACCGAGGGCGGCGCCGTCGGCCCGATCACGCTTCCGCTGCAGTCCGTCATCGCCGCGGTCGCCACGACGGCCGCGTCAGTGGTCGGCAACCTCCCGTCCGACGCCGCCGTCGGCACGAGCATCGTCCGCGACGTGACCGTCTTCGACGCCGCAGGGGCCTCCCGGACGCTCTCCCTGTCGTTCACCCGCACGGCCGCGGGCTGGGGCGTCGCGGGCAGCGACGGTGTCGCCGCCGGCGCCACGACCCTCGCTGACAACGGAACAGGCACCCTCACCCCGGGCGGTCCGCTCCTGGTTAACGGGATCGCCGTCGACCTCGCTGCGCTCACCGGATACGCCGGGCTCACCACCGCCACGGCCACCCGCGACAACGGCAGCGACGCCGGCACGCTCAAGTCATACACGCTGGGCAAGGACGGCACCCTCGTCGGGCTGTTCAGCAACGGCGGCCAGGAAGCGATCGGCCGGATTGCCCTGGCAACCTTCGTCAACCCCGGCGGCCTCGAAAAGGCCGGCGCCTCCGGGTACCGGTCGACGTTCAACTCCGGCACGGCCGAGCTCGGCGCACCGGGCGAGGGCAGCCTCGGATCCCTCGCCGGCGGCGCCCTGGAAATGTCCAACGTCGACCTGTCGCAGGAGTTCACGAACCTCATCGTCGCCCAGCGCGGCTTCCAGGCGAACGCCCGCATCATCACGACCTCCGACGAGGTCCTGCAGGAACTGACCAACCTGAAGAGGTAAGCCCGCGGAGGAAGGTCGCCCGGCAACTTACGGAGGAGGCCGGGCGGCCGACAGTGGTGTGTGACGGCCGCTGGGGCCGTCCACAACCGGGGATGGGTTCATGATCGTTCTGACGCGGCTCAACGGAAGCCAGTTCGCGATCAATCCCGACCTGATCGAACGCATCCACTCGAACCCCGACACGACGCTGGTCATGGTCGACGGCGCCAAGTTCATCGTGACCGAGCCGATGGACGTGGTCATCGAGAACATCGCGGCCTACCGCGCCCACGTGATCTCGCTCGCCTACGCCCCGCCGGCGAGCGACCTTCCCCTCGGCCCGAGGAAGATCTGATGGATCCGGCAACCCTGATCGGCATTGCCGTCGCGTTCGGCGCCCTCTTCGCCATGATCACCCTCGAGGGCTCGTCCATCACGGCCATCCTGCTGCCGGCGCCGATGATCCTCGTCTTCGGCGCGACCATCGCGGTCGGACTCGCCGGCGGAACCATCAAGGACTTCCTCTCGGCCTTCAAGTCCCTGCCCAGGGCGTTCCGGGGCAAGACGACCCCGCCGCAGCTGGTCATCGACCAGATCGTCGGCCTGGCCGAGAAGGCTCGCAGCGCGGGCCTGCTCTCGCTCGAGCAGGAGGCCGACGCGATCGACGACCCGTTCCTGCGCGGCGCGCTGCAGAACATCGCCGACGGCACGGACGGCGACGAACTCCGCGTGCTGCTGGAGGACGAAATGGCCACGACGGCCAAGTCCGACCGGAACGCGGCGAAATTCTTCACGACCCTGGGCGGCTATGCCCCGACCGTCGGCATCGTTGGAACCGTCGTCTCCCTCACCCACGTCCTGGAAAACCTCGACAGCCCGGATACGCTCGGCCCGATGATCGCGGCCGCCTTCGTGGCGACGCTCTGGGGTCTCCTCTCGGCGAACTTCCTCTGGCTTCCGCTCGGGGCCAGGCTCAAGCGCCTCTCCGACCTCGAGGTCGACCGGATGACGCTGGTACTCGAGGGCGCGCTGGCGGTGCAGGCCGGCAGCCAGCCCCGACTCCTGGGCGAGCGCCTGCGGGCGATGGTTCCCGCACAGGCGCTGTCCAAAGCCGCATGAGCGCGCGCCCGGGCCGCCGCCATTTCGGCGAGGACCACGAGGAACACGTCGACGAGCGCTGGATGGCGTCCTACATGGACATGGTCACCGTGCTGATGTGCATGTTCATCGTGCTCTACGCCATGTCGACCGTCGATGAGAAGAAGTTCGAACAGCTCCGCAATTCGCTCGCCACCGGCTTCGGGGCGACGGATGTCCAGGCGATCGACACCGCGAAGGGTGTCGTCGTTCCCGTGGAACTCGTCGATCAGGAGGCAGAAGGATTCACCGACCTCGAACTGGCCCAGCTCGAGGTCGACAAGCTCACCGCGCTCAAGGAGGCCATGCGCGCCGCCCTGGCGAAGCAGCGGCTGGAGTACCTCGTCGATTTCAAATTCGACGAACGGGGGCTGTCAGCGGGCCTGGTCGGGACCGAGACGTTCTTCCAGGGCAACCGGGTCGACCTGAGCGCGAAGGCGATCCAGGTCCTCGACGCGATCGCGCCGCCGCTGGCGACCTCGAAGCGCGAAATCTCGGTCGAGGGACACGCCGACCGCCACGGCTCGACGGGAATCTACCCCACGGACTGGGAGCTCTCCTCGGGCCGGGCAACCCAGGTGCTCCGGCGCATGGTCGAACACGGGAGAGTGCCGCAGGAGCACATCGCAGCGGTCGGCTACGGTTCGGCCAGGCCCGTCACCGCCCGCGCCGACCCGATCTCGATGGCCAGGAACCGGCGGGTCGACGTCGTCGTGCTCTCGAACCAGCCCGACAGCATCCGCAAACTCATCCCCGGCGTCGTGAACGGAACCGCGATCGAGCCGCCCGCCAAGGCGAGGAAGGCGGTCAAGGCCGACAAACCGGCCCCCGCGAAGAGTTCGCACGGGTGATCCCCCTGGCAAGAATGGCGATCGCCTAACATTGCCCATCCGCCGGCCGATAGTGGCGACCGTGACGGTCCAGGAACAGTACGGCATCAGTGCGCCCGCGAGGGCCGCGGCGGCGACGAAGACGGTCGAGGTCTATGACTTCCGACGCCCGACGACGCTCGCCCGGGAGCATTCCCGCGTGCTCGAACTCGCCTTCGAAACCTTCGCCCGCCAGTGGGGCACCCAGCTGACCGCGAAGGTGCGGATGGTCTGCCAGGTCACCTGCGACCAGGTGCTCATGCAGACCTACGACGACTACGCGTCGAGCCTGCCGGCGTCGACGGCCATGGTGCTGTGCAACCTCGAGGGCTCGAGCGCCAAGGCGGTCATCCAGTTCCCCGCGTCCACCGCCCTCACCTGGGTCAGCCACATGCTCGGCGGCAGCGGCAACCGGATCGCCCCTGAGCGCAAGTTCACCCAGATCGAGGAGGCCCTCGTGCGGGGTCTGATGAGCGATGCGCTCGAAGACCTCCGCTATTCCCTCGGCGCCCTGCTCGTGGTGCCGATCAGCGTCGACGCGATCCAGTACAACTCGCAGTTCGCCCAGGCCGCGGCCACGGCCGACCTGATGATCGTCGCCTCGTTCGCGCTGGAGGTGGGGGAGGGCAGCAGCATCGCCACCGTCGCGCTGCCGGCCCGAATCCTCCTGGAACAACTCGGCGAGGTGCATCCCACGGGATCGCGAGCCAAGTCCAAGGAACTGCTCCAGGCACAGCTCAGCCGGGTGCCGGTCGAGGTGTCGCTGCGGCTCACCCCGGTGCGTGTGCTGCCCAGCAGGATCCTCGACCTCGCCGTCGGCGACATCCTGCCGATCCCGCATCCGAAGCACCGGCCGCTCGACCTGGCCGTTGACGGCCTGTCCCTGGCCAGGGCCGCGGTCGGCTCCAACGGCTCGCGCCTCGCCTGCATCATCATCGAATCGAAGGAGAAGCCCCGATGAGCACCACCCGCGCTCTACCGTCCGCCGCAGTCGAGGCACTCGTGCGGGTGCTGCCCACCGGGCTGCCCCTGGACTCCGCGGCCTGCTCCGGCGCCGCAGCCCCGGCCGGCCGGGTCGCCGCAGCCGTCGTCGCCTCGTTCGTGGGAGCCACCTCGGCCGACCTCGCTCTGGTGCTGAGCCAGCCGAACACGCTCGGCGCCGCCGCCGGCACCGAGTCGCCGCTCGTGTCCGGTCACGACGTGCTCCGCCCAGCCCTCGAAAGCGCCGCCGCGGTGCTCGGAGCCGGCGTGCTCGCCGACAGCCGGGTCGAAGACGCGTCGACGCTCTTCGCCGATCCCTCCACGACCGTGTTCGAGCTGACCGGGGACGGCGCGGTCACGGGCTGGTTCGCCATCCGGCTCAGGGAGAACGGCGTCGTCGGCGGCGACGGCAGGCGCGCCACCGATTCGGTGACCGGCAAGCTCGGCCGGATCAACAACGTCGAGATGTCGCTGACCGTGGAGATCGGCCGCGCCCGGATGTCGGTGCGCGACGTGCTCTCCCTCGAACCCGGCGCCGTGATCGAACTGGACCGCTCCGCCGGCGCCCCGGCCGACGTGCTGCTCAACGGCCGCCTGATCGCCCACGGCGAGATCGTCGTTGTCGACCAGGACTACGCCGTCCGAATCACCAAGATCCTCGACGTCGCCGAGGTGCTCGCTTAGGTGGACACCCTCCTCGTCGGACTCCGCGTCGTGCTGTCCCTGGCCGTTGTGCTCGGGCTGCTCTGGGTCATGCAGCGACGCCTGTCGCGAGGAGGCCGCGCCCGCGGGGCCTCGAACCTGGTCTCCGTGGTCGGCCGGCAGAGCCTTGGTTCCAAGGCGTCCGTCGTGGTGGTCGAGATCGACGGCCGGCGGCTCATCCTCGGCGTGACGGAGGCCCAGGTGACCGTGCTGCAGGGCGGCGGGGGAGTCGGGGACCGCGCGGAAACCTTCGCGCAGTCGATGTCGGTGGCCGAGGGCACCGACCTGGCCGGCACCGACCTGGCCGGCACCGACCTGGCCGGCAGCGACCTGTCCGGAGGCGACACTGCGCCGGAGCCGCCGCTCGAGTTCCGGCCGCGCCGCAAGTCGGGGCAGGCCGGTCGTCTCGGCGGGTCGATCCTGTCGCCGGCAACGTGGCAGCAGACGGCCGCCGTGCTCCGGCAAGAACGGTGAGGGCCGGGGCTCCTCGCACGTGGACGGGTAACCGAACCGTCCGGCTGGGCATCCTGATCACCCTGATGTTGCTGATCGTGGCGGCCATCATCATCGCGACCGCCTCGGCCGGCCATGCGGTGCCGGGCGACCCCGTTCCGCCCACGGACCCGACCGACCCGACGGCCCCCGTCGCACCCGGCGGCGGCGGCGGGCTGACCATCGACCTCAACGGGCCGGACGGCGCGCCGTCCTCGGCGGTCGTCACCCTGATCGGCATCACACTGCTGTCGGTTGCGCCGGCCCTGCTGCTGATGATGACCTCGTTCACGAAGATCTTCGTGGTCCTGGCGATGACCCGCAATGCGCTCGCGCTGCCGTCCATCCCGCCGAACCAGGTGCTCGCGGGCCTGGCCCTGTTCCTCTCGCTGTTCATCATGGCGCCCGTGCTCACCGACATCAACAACCTCGCGGTGACGCCCTACCTCGACGGCTCGATGAGCTTCACGGATGCCCTCGCCGCGGCCTCCGAACCCCTCCGGCAGTTCATGCTCGCCAACACCCGCGAGGAAGACCTGGCGCTGATGACCCGCGCCGCCGACCTGCCGAACCCGCAGGGCCCCGACGACGTCGCGCTGCCGACCCTGATCCCGGCCTTCATGATCTCCGAGCTCCGGGCCGCGTTCATCATCGGTTTCGTGATCTTCATCCCGTTCCTGGTCATCGACATCGTCGTCTCCTCCGCCCTCATGTCGATGGGCATGATGATGCTCCCGCCGGTGATGATCTCCCTGCCCTTCAAGATCCTGCTCTTCGTGCTCGTCGACGGTTGGGGACTCATCATCACCTCCCTCATATCCAGTTATCGGATGGGCTGATGGACACCAACGCCGTACTGGACATCGGCCTGCAGGGCCTGATCCTGGCCGCCAAGCTCTCCGCACCGGTGCTCGTCACCGCCCTCGTCGTCGGCTTCGCCATCTCGCTGCTGCAGTCGATCACGCAGATCCAGGAGGTGACGCTGTCCTTCGTGCCGAAGGCCATCGCCGTCTCCCTCGCCCTGCTCGTCTCCGGGCACTGGATGATCGCCGAGTCCGTCTCCTTCACCCGGCAGATGTTCGAGAAGATCCCGTCGCTCCTCGGCGGTGGCTAGGTGGCGTTCGCCCTCGACTTCGCCTGGCTGGAAGCGGTCATGCTCGCCGGTGTTCGCATGGTCGCCTTCATCGTCATCGCCCCGCCGTTTTCGTACAACGCGATCCCGCTGCGGGTCAAGGGCATGCTCGCCGTCGCCCTCGCCCTGGCGGTGTCGCCGCGGGTGACCGCGGGCTACGTCTCCATGGACACCGCCGCCTTCTTCGGCGCGGTCGTGCTCGAGGTGCTCGTCGGCGCGGTGCTCGGCTTCCTCGTCTACGTGATCTTCTCCGCCGTGCAGTCTGCCGGTGGCCTCATCGACATGTTCGGCGGATTCCAGCTGGCCCAGGCCTTCGATCCGCAGTCGATGATCAACGGCGCCCAGTTCACCAGGCTCTTCCAGATGACCGCGCTGGCCCTCATGTTCTCCTCCGACGCCTACCAGCTGATCATCGGCGGACTGGTGCGCACGTTCAGCGCGCTGCCGCTCGGCGGGGGCATCGACCTCGCCCACCCCGTCGAGGCCGCCGTCGGCGCGGTCACCCAGATGTTCCTGGCCTCGGTGCAAATCGCCGGACCCCTGCTCGTGGTACTGTTCCTCGCCGACGCCGGGCTGGGCCTGCTCACCCGGGTGGCACCCGCGCTCAACGCGTTCGCGCTCGGCTTCCCGCTGAAGATCCTGCTGACCCTCATGCTCGGCGGCCTGGTCTTCGTGGCCCTGCCCCGGATCGTGGCGTCCCTGACCGGGCTGGCCGTCGACGCCCTGACCGGGGTGCGCTGATGTCCGACACCGGGGAACGCACAGAAGAAGCCACCCAGAAGCGGATGAAGGAGGTCCGCTCCAAGGGGCAGCTCTCGAAGTCGCAGGACGTGACGGCCTGGCTCGGCGTGGGCGCGGCGGGGGCCATGATCCCGGCCACGATCGCGGTCGGCGGCCAGGCCGCCACCGACCAGTTGTTCACGGTCAAGAGCCTCGTGATGAACCCCGACCCGGCGGCCGCCGTGCAGGCGATGGCACAGGCCTTCGACTCCCTGGCGGGCACGCTGACCCCGATGCTCGTCATTGTCGTCGTGGTCGTGCTGGTCGGCGCCGTCGGCCAGGGCGGCATCCATGTCAAGAAGCTCGCCGGCAAGTTCGAGCAGTTCAACCTGATCAACGGAATCAAGCAGACCTTCGGCACCCAGGCACTGTGGCAGGGTGTGAAGGCCCTCGCCAAGACCGCCGTCGTGGGGTTCGTGCTCGTCATCGTGATCCAGGGCCTGATGCCGATCCTGATGACCGCCGGCGGTCTTCCCGTCTCGGCGCTGCTCACCGCGGCGGGAGCCGGGACCGGCTCACTGCTGCAATCCGCCGTCATCGCGGGTCTCGTCCTCGCGGCCGCCGACATGTTCGTCGTGATGCGCCGCAACCGGAAGAAGACCCGGATGACGAAAAAGGAAGTCAAGGACGAGAACAAGAACTCCGACGGCGACCCGCTGATCAAGTCGCAGCGCCGCGCCCGCCAGTTCCAGATGAGCCGCAACCGGATGATCGCCTCCGTGTCCGACGCCGACGTCGTGCTGGTGAACCCGACGCATGTGGCCGTCGCCCTCCGCTACGAGCCTGGCAAGTCCGCGCCGCGCGTGGTCGCCAAGGGTGTCGGGCACATCGCCACGCGCATTCGGGAGCAGGCCGTGACCGACAAGGTGCCGATCGTGCAGGACATCCCGCTCGCGCGCGCCCTGCACGGTGCCTGCGACATCGGGCAGGAGATCCCGTTCGAGCTCTACAACGCCGTCGCGAGGGTGCTCGCCTTCGTGATGGCGCTCGGCTCCCGGGCACGCTCGACCGGCGTGCACACCATGCGGCAGCCGGCGATGAACGAACCTCCCGGACCCCCACCAGCCCTGATCACACCGACCGTCGAACCCACCGCCGAACCAGCCCGTACCGGAGGCCGTTGACATGAACCGCAATCTCGCAAAGCTCGCCGTACCGGTGGGAGTGGTGGGGATCATCCTGCTGCTCGTCGTGCCGGTGCCGGCGCCGGTCCTCGACCTGCTCATCATCGTCAACATCATGCTGGCGCTGGTGACCCTGCTCACGACGATGTTCGTCAAGAAGCCCCTGGACTTCTCGGTCTTCCCCTCGCTGCTGCTCGTCGCGACCCTGTTCCGGCTCGGCCTCAACGTCGCATCCACGCGCCTGGTCCTGGGCGACGGCTACGCCGGACAGGTCATCGAGGCCTTCGGGCATGTGGCCGTCGGCGGGTCGATGATCATCGGCGCGGTGATCTTCCTGATCCTCGTCGTGATCCAGTTCGTCGTGGTCACCAAGGGCGCCGAACGCGTCGCGGAGGTCGGGGCCCGGTTCACCCTCGACGCCATGCCGGGCAAGCAGATGGCCATCGACGCCGACCTGAACGCCGGGCTGATCACCGACACCGAGGCCCGGGAACGCCGCGCCGAGGTGTCCGCCGAGGCGGACTTCTACGGCGCCATGGACGGTGCGTCGAAATTCGTCAAGGGTGACGCGATCGCCGGGATCGTCATCATCATCATCAACATCATCGGCGGCATCACGATCGGGATGCTCCAGCGCGGGCTGTCGATCACGGAAGCGCTCGACACGTACGCCCTGCTGACCATCGGCGACGGCCTCGTGACGCAGATCCCGGCGCTGCTCATGGCCGTGTCGACGGGCATGATCGTGACCCGGTCCAACGCCGAAAGCGACATCGGCCAGGCCGCGGGGGCCCAGCTGACGCAGTCCCGCAACGCGCTGATGATCGCCGGCGGGGCCGCGATCCTGATGGCGTTCATCCCGGGCATGCCGATCATCCCGTTCATCGTCGTGGGGGCTGTGCTCGTCATCGTCTCGCAACGGATCAAGCTGCGTGAGGACGCCGAGAAGCTCACGACGGATGCCGCCGTGATGGCCGACCAGGTCGCCCCTCGCTCCGACACCCCGGAAGACCTGATCGAACAAATGCGGGTCCACCCGCTGGAGATCCTGCTCGCCGCCGACCTCGTCGACATCGTCAGCGGGGCCTCGGACGACCTGCTGGCCCGGGTGCGGGGCCTCCGCCGCAAGATCGCACTCGACCTCGGGGTCGTCGTGCCGCCGGTCCGCACGAGGGACAGCGTCGAGCTGCCCTCGTCGACCTACGTGATCCGAATCTCCGGCGTTGAGGCTGGCCGGGGGATAGCGCCGGCCGGCAAGGTGCTCGCCCTCGGCGACGCGCTCGACTCGCTCCCGGGAATCGTGACCGTCGAGCCGGTGTTCGGGCTCGCCGGCAAGTGGGTGCCGAGCGAGCTGAGGCACAGCGCGGAGATGACCGGCGCCACCGTCATCGACCGCGTCTCGGTGCTGATCACCCACCTCTCCTCGATCATCACGAGCAACGCGGCACGGCTCCTGACCCGGGAGGATGTGCGCGTGCTCACCGAGGGGGTCAAACAGGTCAACCCGGCGGCCGTTGACGACCTCATCCCCGGCCTGCTCTCCCTGGCCGAGGTGCAGCGGGTGCTGCAGGGGCTGCTCGAGGAGCAGATCCCGATCAACGACCTCCCGCGGATCTACGAGGCGCTCTCGCTCCGGGCCAAGGTCTCCGTCGAACCGGAGGGCCTGATCGAAACGGCCCGCCAGGCCCTGGGACCTGCGCTCAGCGCCCAGTACCTCGACGGTTCCCTGCTGCGGGTGATCATGATCGAACCGGCGCTGGAGCAGTCGATGATGGAGGGCATGCGCCCGACGGACCAGGGCACCCAGATCATGCTCGACCCCGCCCGGATTGAGGCCGTCCTCGCCTCGGTGCGGGCGTCGGTCGCGGCCGTCGAGTCCAGCGGCCTGGCGGCCGTGCTCGTGTGCGCGCCGGCCCTGCGGCCCGCCGTGCGCCGCCTCGTGTCCACCCTGACCCTGGGCCTCCCGGTGCTGTCGTACCCCGAGGCCACGTCGGCAAACGTGACCATCGAAACCGTGGGGGTGGTCCGTGGAACCGAATCGATTTCAGCTTGAGGGTGCGACGCTGCGCGAACTGAAGGCCCGGATCCTCGCCGAACACGGGCCCGAGGCCACCATCGTCGCCGCCGAGCGGGTCACGGTGGGCGGCATCCGCGGGTTCTTCGCCCGCCAGCACTACGAGGTCACCGTCGAGATGCCGGCGCGCCGTCCTCTGCACGCCCGCGACAGCGTGGCCCTGCCCACTCGCCTCGGTATCGCGGCCCTGCTGGATGATGCGGACGAGGCGGAGGCCCGCGCGCACGATCCGGCCGCCGCGGATCGCCTCTCCACCGGGTCGGACAGGTTCGCCGCGCTGATGGACGAGCTGACCTTTGCCACCGGCGGAACCCCGCCGGCCGCGGCGAAGGCACGTGTGGCCCCGGCAGTCCTCGCCGGAGCCGGCGACCTTGTGCTCGTTGTCGGCCAGGCCGACGACGCTCTCGCGGCGGCCCGGAGCCTGGTCCTGGCCGTCGGGTCGGGCGAAGTCCGCGTCGGCGGAGCCCTGCCGGGGGAGGGCAACGAACGTGTCGACGACCGTCGCGGGGCGCTGGCGGCCCGGGCCGGCGGGGTCGCGCAGGGGCACGGCATAGTCGTCGCCTTCGCCCTCGGTCGCGGCGCGCAACCGGCCGGCGACCTGGCCCGGCAAGTCGCGAGCCTGGGCGCCATGGAGCCCGACCAGACCTGGCTGGTCGTCGACGCGAGCCGCAAGGCCGATGACACCGCCCGGTGGGTTCGGGCCGTGTCGGACGCCGTTCCGATCGACGCCGTGGTGGCCGTGGGCCGTGAACTCACCGCGTCTCCGGCGACGGTGGACGACCTGGGTTTTCCGGTCAGATGGCTGGGGCGGCCAGCGCCCGGCCCGTCGCGCTAGGCTGGGCGAGTGCTGGTTCTTACACGCAAGTCGGGGGAGAAAATCCTCATTGGTGACGACATCGTCATCACCGTCCTCGACGCACGCGGCGACAGCATCCGGATCGGAATCGACGCCCCCCGCGGGGTGAAAATCCAGCGTGACGAGGTGGTCCGTGCCGTCACCGAGGCGAACCTCGCCGCCAGCCAGGCCGACGAAAAAGCCGAGGACCGCCTGAAGGCGACCCTCGGCTTGATCCCGCCGATTACGACGTAGCGCGGGAGGTGAGGAGTGCGGGAGGGGTTAGGCCTTAGCGCGGTCGAGCCGGGCGACGCCGATCTTCGAGTCGGCCATGCCGTAGAAGACATAGTGCCGGCCGTCGATCTCCTCGATCGCGGTCGGGAACACGACGTTGGGCACGATGCCGCTGATCTCGTCGGGCGTCTCCGCCTTCAGCAGAGGCTCGCTGGTGCGGCGGACGACCCTCGTCGGGTCGTCCGCGTCGAGGATCATCGCGCCGGCCGAGTAGTTGACCTTCTGCTGCTGGGAGAAGGCGCCGTCGATCGTGCCGGTCACGCCGTGGTGCATGAGCAGCCAGCCCTCGGGCACGCGCAGGGGAGCGGGGCCGCCGCCGATTTTCAGCTCCTCGAATGGGAACTCCGGTCCGGCCAGGAAGCGGTGGCCCTTCCAGTAGGTCAGCAGGGTGAGATCGGCCAGCACGTCGGCGACGGGCAGGTAGCTGATCCAGATGCTCTGGCGGGTGTCGGTGACGCCGGCCGGAACGCGAACGCCCTCACCGGGCCTGACCTCGCCGAGGTCCCACATCGGGCGGTGCAGCACGGCGAAGCTCTCCACACCGTCGGGTGCGGTGACCGGCTCGGGGAAGAAGACGGTGTCCTTGTTGTGGAACAGGTTCAGGTCCATGTCGAGTGCGTCGTCGTAGGCGAACAGCGCGGGGCCGAGCCGGCGCCACTCGCGCAGGTCGGTCGACACGGCGACCGCGGTGCGCGGGCCCAGGGGGCCGTAGGCGACATAGGTCATCACGTGCATGCCCAGTCGGTCGATGTAGGTGACCCGCGGATCCTCGACGCCGGCGTTGTTCGCGCCGCGCTCCCAGCCGCGATCGGGTTCGAGCACGACGCCCTCACGCTCGACGCCGGTGGGGACGCCATCCGTGATGATCACCTTCGCCAGCCCGACGCGGGAGACATTGCCGGCGGCCACGAGCCGGGGCAGGAGGTAGAGGGTGCCGTCGGCGCTGCGCCCGGTCGCCGGATTGAGCACGCCCTCCGCCTCATTGGCGTTGCCCTCTTCCGGCGTCATGATGACGCCCATCCGGGTCAGTGTGTACGGGAAATCTGTGGTCGTTGGCATTGTTAACCTTTCACGCCGGAGCCGATATTGGTGGACACGAAGTGTCGCTGGAACAAGATGAAAATCAGCACGGCCGGTGCCGCGAGAACGCAGGCGCCGGCGAGGATTGCGCCGAAGGGGTTCGCCGCGGAAGCGGCGACGGTGCTGAGGTAATTGGCCAGGGACACCGCCAGGGGCTGCAGGGATGCCTCCTTCGTCACCAGGAAGGGCCAGAGGAACTCGTTCCACGGGCCGATGAAGGTGAGCAGCACCACGGTGAGGAGCGCCGGCCGAACCAGCGGGAGGGCGATGTTCCAGAGCAGTTTGAGCTCGCCGGCGCCGTCGATGCGGGCCGCGTCGAAGAGCTCCCGCGGAACCTGGAGGAAGTACTGCCTGAAGATGATCACGGCCGTCGAGTTGATCGCGAACGGAAGGATCATGCCGAGGTAGTTGTCCGCCAGACCGTAGTCACGGGCGATGAGCACGTACAGCGGGATCATCAGGAGCTGGAACGGAACGACCTGCACGAGCAGGGCGAGGGCGAAGGTCACCCCTCGGCCGCGCCACTGCAACTGGGCGAGGGCGTAGCCCACGAGCACCCCGAACACCACGGTGCAGAGGATCACGCCGCCGGCGAAGATTCCGGAGTTGACGAGGCCCTGCACCAGGCCGATGCGGCTGTTGATGGCCGCGTAGTTGTCGAGCGTGAGGTTGGCCGGGTTGGGGAAGGCGCCCCCCAGACTCGGGTCCGGAGAGGCCTGCAGCGAGCCGATGATCATGTAATAGAACGGGAACAGGAACACGAACGCGCCCAGCGCCAGGACGATTCCGCGGAGGATGTGCTGACCGCGATTCATGATTCATCACCTCCCGCGAGCTTGCGCTGGATGAAAGCGAGGATGAGGACGCCGATCACGAGAATCACTCCGATTGCGGCCGCCACGTCCGGCGAGCCCTGTTCGATGCCGCGCTGGTACATGAGCAGCACGGGGGAGGCGGAGGCGCCGTTGGGGCCGCCGCCACCGGTGAGCAGATACGGCTCCGTGAAGAGGTTGGCGCCGGTGACCGTCGCGAGCAGCAGCACCAGCACGGTGGCGGGACGCACGCCCGGGATGGTCACGGAGAAGAAGCTCCGCACCTTGCCGGCTCCGTCGGTCGCCGCGGCCTCGTAGAGCTCCTCGGAGACGTTCTGCAGTGCGGCGAGGTAGAGCAGGATGAAGAATCCGAGCTGTTTCCAGGTCACGAAGAGGGCGATCGTCGGCATCGCCCAGGTCGAGTTGATCAGCCAGGACGGCGACGGTGCGAGCGGCCCGAGCAGCTGGTTGATCAGTCCGCTCCCGCTGAAGAGGAACAACCACACGCCGACGACCGCGACGCTCGCGGTCACGTACGGCACGAAGTAGGACACCCGGAGGAAGGTGCGGAACCGCACGACCTTGTTGAGTGCCGTGGCGAGCACGAGCGAGAGCACCACCGTCAGGGGCACGTTGATCAGGAGGAAAATGCCCACGTTCCCGAACGACCGGATCACGGCGGGGTCGGCAAGGACCTCCTGGAAGTTCTCGAGGCCGACAAACTGCCGCTCGATCTGGGCGCCGGGTGCGGCGAAGAAGTAGTCGTGGAATGACATCCAGACCGCGAACACGAGCGGATACGCGAAGACGGCCAGGACGAAGATGAGGTACGGCGCGCTGAACAGGATCCCGATGGGGTTCTTCCCGAGGAGCGGGCGGCGCCTCCGGCGGGCGGGGGCCCCGCCGGCCGGGAGCGTGGATCTCCCGGCCGGCGGCGTGCTTGTTGCCACGGTTGACATGGCGGTGTTAATCCTTCGCGACCAGTGAGTCGATCTTCTCCGCGGCTCCCTCGAGCGCCGAGGAAATCTCGCCCTCACCGAAGATGACAGCCTTCGAGTACGCGTCGCGGAAGGCCTGCCAGGATGCGACAGAGTTGCTGACGCTCGGAACCTCGACCGTGCGCGAAGCCTGGTCGCCGAACTGCTCGTAGGTCGGGTTGGCCGCGAAGTAGTCGGCGTAGGTGGTGGTCAGGTCCTTGCGGAGCGGCATCTGCCCGGTCAGCTCGAGTAGCGCTCCATCCTGTGCCTCGCTGGTTGCGAACTTCAGAACGTCCCAGGCCGTGCCCTTGTTTTCGCAGGCGCTGAAGAGCCCGACGTTCTTGGCGTCGCTGAACGTGTAGGTCTCGTCAGCCGGCGTGCCGGTGCTGGTCGGAACGGGAACGGCTCCCCAGTTCACGGCATCCTTGTAGACCGAGACGGCCCACGGTCCGACGATCGACATGGCGGCCTGGCCGTCAGCGAACGAGTCGCCCTGGTACTGCTCCTTGCCGGCGAGTCCTTCGTCGTACATCGTCTTCCAGAACTCGGCGACCTTCTGGCCGTCCTCGGTGGCGAACGTGGACTTGCCGTCCTCGACGAGCAGCTTGCCGCCGGTCTCGGCCGCGTACAGCGGGTAGAAGTCGAACCAGCTCTGGAAGAACTCGCTCGTCGGCGCCGGGTGGATGGCGTTCTCGGCGGCGCCGCTCTTGACGATCGTGCGCGCGGTGGCGAGGAACTCGTCGTAGGTCGCGAGCGCCGGGTTCTCCGGGTCGAGGCCGGCCTTTGTGAAGAGATCCTTGTTGTAGAAGATCATCACCGGGTTGGACTTCCAGGGCATCTGGAAGTACTTTCCGTCGGCGTTCTGGTACTGCTCCGCCGTGTCGCCGCTGCGCTCCTCAATGTAGGAGACGCCGTCCTCGAAGGTGCCCAGGTCGACGAGACCGCCCTGCTTCTCGAACTGCGGGACCGCTACGGGAGCGGTGTTGAACACGAGGCAGGGGGCGTTGCCGGCGGTAATGGCGGCGCCGATGACTTCTTCGCTGCTCTTGCCCGCCGGGATCTCCTGGGCCTTGACCAACTCGCCCGGGTGATCGGCGTTCCACGCTTCGACCATTTGCTTGCCCCACGCGATCTCGGACTCGTTGTTCGAATACCAGATCGTGATGTCGCCGCGGGCGTCGGCGCCCGGAGCTGCCTTGTCGTCGCCGCCGCCGGCGCAGGCGCCCAACGCGAGCACCATCGTGGCGGACACCGCCGTCGCGGCGAGGATCCGCCTTTTCTTCGTTGAACGCATCATTCTCTCCATTTCGTGATCGCAGCGGCTCTGCTGCGGGTTCTTCTCCTGGGCAGGTGAGTCTTCAGGTGGCCGATTTTCGCGTGTGGGCCGGGGCCGCGGCGGAACCGCGGATGATCAGCCGTGCGGCGGGCAGGTTCACGTCGTCGGCGGCGCCGGTCTCGATCAGGGCGAGCAGGGTGGTGGCGGCCGCCCGGCCCCACACCACGGGCGTCGCGCTGACCGTCGTGAGGGGCGGGTAGACGTAGCGCGAGAAGTCGATGTCATCAAAGCCGGTGATCGACAACTCGTCCGGTACGCGGATGCCCAGTTCGTGGGCGACTCCGAGCCCGGCGATGGCCATCGGGTCGTTGGCGTAGACAATGGCGGTCGGCGCATCCTCCCGGGTGAGGAGCCGGCGGGTCGCGTCGGAACCGGCTGCCACGGAGAAATCCGTCTCGATGGTCTGGCCGAGGGGGAGCCCGGCGGTGCAGAGCGCCGCTTCGAAGGCGTCGCGACGGCGGGTGCCGTGCAGCATGGTGGAGCTCCCGGCGATGTGGGCGATGCGGCGGTGTCCGAGCCGCGCGAGGTAGGCCACCGACTCGGCGATGCCCGGAGTGTCGTCGATCGACACGGCGGGGAACGGGCTTGGACCGTCCGGACGACCGAGGGTGACGGCCGGCAGGCCCAGTTCTGTGAGCAGGGGAATGCGCGGATCGTCGTGCCGGAGGTCGGTCAGGAAGACCCCGTCTACCCGGCCGTCGTCGACCAGCTGCCGGTAGCTTCGGATTTCCGCTTCTTCGCTCGGCACGACGCTGAGCACGAGGGCCTGGCCGCGATCGGAGAGGATGCTCTCGACGCCGGCGATGAACGACGGGAAGAAGGGGTCCGAGCCGAGGACCTCAGGGTTCCTGGCGACGACGAGGCCGAGCGCGAAGGATCGGCGGGTCGAGAGGGAGCGGGCGCGAAGGGACGGCTTCCAGCCGAGGTCTCCGGCTACGGCCAGGATTCGCGTCCGGGTCTCGGGGGAGACGCCCGGCCGATCGTTGAGGGCGAAGGACACCAGGCCCTTGCTCACGCCGGCCCGTTTCGCGACATCGGCGATGGTCACCTTCTGCGTATTCACGCGGCCTCCTCGCCGATTGCCATTCGGGCCGGTGCGGCCCCGGGCGACTGAACCGGTTTAGCCAACCTATACCGGTTTAGTCCCGGCCGTCAACCAGCGATGTCGATCTGCAGCGGCAGGGTACGTCGTCGTGGATGCGGCGACTTGATGGCGCGGTGGCGCGGGCCTATGGTGACTGCACGATGGACTGGTTTGCTGCGGGCGACTACGAATTCGCGCGGCAGGTGCTGCAGCGCGGGGTAGCCGCCTGCTACCTGGTTGGCTTCGTCGGGGCAATCAACCAGTTCCCGGCGCTGCTGGGCGAGCACGGCCTGCTGCCGGTCCCGCGCTTCGTGGCGCGGATCCGCTTTCGGCAGTCACCGAGCGTGTTCCATTGGCGATATTCCGACCGGATGCTCCTGGCCGTCGCCTGGGCCGGAACGGCCGTGTCTGCGTCCCTGGTGGCCGGCCTGCCCCAGCTGGGGCCGCCCTGGCTGCCGATGCTGCTCTTCCTGCTGCTCTGGGCCGGATACCTCTCGATCGTCAACGTGGGGCAGACGTTCTACTCCTTCGGCTGGGAGAGCCTCCTGATCGAAGCCGGATTCGTCGTCGCCTTCCTCGGCTCCAACGAGGTCGCCCCGCCGGTGACGATCATCTTCTTCCTCCGCTGGCTCGTCTTCCGCCTGGAGTTCGGCGCCGGCCTGATCAAGATCCGCGGAGGTGCGGAGTGGCGCGACCTGACCGCCCTTTACTACCACCACGAAACCCAGCCGATGCCCAACCCGGTGAGCTGGTTCGTGCACCACCTGCCCAAATGGTTCCACCGCGGCGAGGTGCGCGGCAACCACTTCGTGCAGCTGGTCGTGCCGTTCTTCCTGTTCGCGCCGCAGCCGGTGGCGTCCGTCGCCGCGGCGATCGTCATCCTCAGCCAGCTCTGGCTCGTGCTCACCGGTAATTTCGCCTGGCTGAACTGGATCACGATCGTGCTTGCCTTCGCCGCCGTCGACGACAATGCATTCAGGTTCGTGTTCCGGTGGCTGCCGTCCGCCGGGGCCAGGCCGGACACGGCGATCTGGTTCGTCGTGGTGGTGCTGGCCGCGACCGTGTTCCTGCTCGCGCTCAGCTACCAGCCGGCCCGCAATCTGATCTCGCGGCGCCAGCTGATGAATGCCAGCTTCAACCGGTACCACCTGGTGAACGCCTACGGCGCGTTCGGCACGGTGACGAAGGACCGGTTCGAGGTGGTGGTGGAGGGCAGCGACGCCGAGGATCCCTTCGAGGAGTCCGCCTGGCGCGCGTACGAGTTCCGCGGGAAGCCGGGCGACCCGCGCCGGATGCCTCGTCAATTCGCGCCCTACCACCTGCGCCTCGACTGGCTGATGTGGTTCCTCGCCCTCGGCGCGCGGGACACGAGGTGGTTCGAGACGTTCATCGTGCGCCTGCTCGAGGGGGACGGCCCGACCCTTCGGATGCTCCGGGTCAACCCGTTCCCGCAGGCCCCGCCCCGCCGCATCCGGGCCCGGGTCTTTCTCTACCGGTATACGACCCCGGCCGAACGGCGGGCGACGGGGGACTGGTGGGTGCGCACGGAGGTCGGCCTGCTGGTCGCCCCGGTCGGCCTGGCTGGTCACGCCCGTGCTTGACGTCAACATCGTCGGCTCCGGACCGAACGGCCTGGCCGCGGCGGTCGTGTTCGCCCGTGCCGGGCTGTCGGTGCGGGTCACCGAGCGGGCCGAGACGGCGGGCGGCGGGCTGCGGACCGAGCAGCTGACCCTCCCCGGCTACCGGCACGACAGCTGCTCCGCGGTGCACCCGGCCGCGCTCGCCTCGCCGTTCTTCCGTGCGTTCGAACTGACCGCCCGGGTGCCGTTCGTGGTTCCCGACGTGTCCTACGCGCATCCGCTGGGCGGCGGGCGTGCCGCGATTGCGTACCGCGACCTCGACCGCACGGCCGAAGGCCTCGGGCGTGGCGGGCGGGCCTGGGCACGCCTGTTCCAGCCCCTGGTCACCCGGCTCGAGGGGATCGTGTCGTTCACCGGCAACCAGCTCCTGCGCTGGCCCGACGACCCCCTCGCCGTGCTCCGGTACGGGGCCGACGTGCTGGAGCTCGGCACGGCGCTCGGCCGGGCCCGGCTGCGCGGAGCGGATGCCGCGGCCCTCTTCGCCGGGGTGGCCGCCCACGTGGCGGGACGGCAGCCGTCCCTCGCGGCCGCGGGGGCCGGCCTCCTGCTCGCCGCGCACGCCCATGCGGGAGGGTGGGGCTACCCGCTGGAAGGCTCTCAGGCCATCGCCGACGCGCTGGTCGACGACCTCACGGCTCACGGAGGCAGCCTGCTCCTCGGGACGGAGGTGCACTCGATCGGCGAGCTCGAGCCCGCGCGCGTCACCATGCTCGACACCTCGCCCGCGTTCCTCGCGAGCTTCGCCAGCCGGTCCCTTCCGGTGCGCTACCGGCGCGCGCTCGAGGGCTACCGCTACGGCTCCGGGGTGGCCAAGGTCGACTTCGCCCTGTCCGGCCCGGTTCCCTGGGCGAACCCGGAGGTCGCCCTCGCCCCCACCGTGCACCTGGGCGGCAGCCGGGCGGAGGTGGCCGCGGCCGAACGGGAGGTGTCCCGCGGCCGGGTGGGGGAGCATCCGTTCGTGCTGGTGACCCAGCCGAGCGTGCTCGACGACTCGCGGGCGCCGGCCGGCCACCACGTGCTCTGGGCGTACACGCACGTGCCCCGGGGCTCGAACACCGACATGACGGATGCCGTCGTGCGCCGTATCGAGGGGTTCGCGCCGGGCTTCCGGGACACCATCCTGGCCTCGGCCTCACTCACGGCCCAGGGGATGGCCGAGCACGACCCGAACTTCGTCGGCGGCGACATCCTGGGCGGGGAGGTGACCGTGCGGCAGCTGGTCAGGAGACCCGTCGTGTCGAGGCGGCCGTGGCAGACCCCGGTGCCGGGCCTCTACCTCTGTTCGGCCTCGACGCCGCCGGGCCCCGCGGTGCACGGGATGAACGGCTGGTACGCGGCGACGCTCGCCCTCCGCGACGAGTTCGGCATCACCGTCCCGCCGTCGCTGGCGCCCTGACCGCGCCCTGTCTGAGCTAGTCGTCGTCGGGAAGGTCGGTGCGCTCCAGGCCGCGCAGCTTATCGATGTCGCGGCGTTCACGCTTGGTCGGCCGGCCGGCCCCGCGGTCGCGCATGGGGACGAGCGCGACCTCCTCACGGGGCGGGGGAGGCGGGGTCTTGTCCACGTAGCATTCGGCCGCCACCGGGGCGCCGACGCGCTTGGAGACGATCCGGGCCACGACGAGCACCCGGTCGAAGCCGGCGCTGCGCACCCGCACCTCGTCGCCCACGCGCACGGCCTGGGCCGACTTGACCTTGTCACCGTTGACCCGAACGTGACCGGCGCGGCAGGCGGCCGTGGCCTGGGAACGGGTGCGGAACATCCGCACCGCCCAGGTCCAGCTGTCCACGCGCGCGGTGGTGACGGGGTCCATCCCTCGACTCTACGCGGGCGGGCTCAGCTTCCCCGGACGGCCACCCAGGCGATGAGCAGCATGGTCACGAGGAACCCGGTGAGGAAGTTGAGCCACAGGAAGAGCTTCCACCCGGCGTTGGCGGTCTCGGCCCGGTCGTCGGGGATCGACCGGTACGGCCAGGCGGCCAGGATGTAGGGCAGGGCGAGCACGGCGGCCAACGGTCCCGGCCAGCTGGTCGCCAGCATGAGCAGGCCGGCCAGGCCCCATCCGGTGATCGCGAGGCGCACCGTGCGGGCGGCGCCGAACGCGGTCGCGATCGACGCGATCCCGGCCTGCCGGTCGGGCGCGACATCCTGCACGGCGCCGAAGGCGTGGCTCGCCATGCCCCAGAGGAAGAACGCGGCCAGCAGGGCGAGCAGGGCGGGCGTGAAGGCGGCCCCCGCGACGGCCAGGCCGTACACGGCCGGGCTCACGAAGTGCGTGCTCGAGGTGATCGAGTCGAGCACCGGCCGCTCCTTGAAGCGCAGCCCGGGAACCGAGTAGGCGACGACCGCGAACAGGCTGAGGCCCAGGACGAGCCAGGACCACGGAGGCTCCGCGCCGGCGAGCAGGAGCATCAGGGCGAGCATCGGGGCCGCGGTCAGCACGCCGGCGGCCATCACCGTGCGGTGCAGCCCGGGGTCCAGCAACGCCCCCTCCGCGCCGCCCTTGCGCGGATTGCGCAGGTCGGACTCGTAATCGAAGACGTCATTGATGCCGTACATCAGGAGGTTGTAGGGCACGAGGAAGAAGACCGTGCCGACCACGAGCAGGGCGTCGACCCGGCCGGTGGTCACCACGTAGGCGGCGGCGAACGGGAAGGCGGTATTGATCCAGCTGAGCGGCCGGGACGACAGGAGCACCTGGCGCGCCTTCCAGCCCGCCGACGTGCGCGCCTCACTCATGTTCTCTCCCCAGCAGCGTCCACAGCGCGGGCAGCAGGAGCGCCGCCGCGACCGGATAGGCGAAATCCTCCAGCGGGGCCAGGCCCACCCGGAACCCGATCAGCAGCGCAGGATCGTAGGCGACGAGCCCGACCGCGATCATGACGGTGTCGAAGACGGCGGTGAGCACCAGCAGGGCAGCGAGGGCGATCCCGACGGCGGCCACCCCGGTCCGGCCCGGGCGCCGCTGCCGCAGCGCGAACACGGCTACGGCGGCAGCGGCGGCCAGGAAGACGGCATCCAGCAGCAGGTAGCTCATTCGGTGCGCTCCCGGGTGCGGGCAGGCCGGGTGCGGGCAGGCCGGGTGAGCAGCAGCCGCGCGCCCTGGACCAGGTTCATGGTGAGGTAGCAGAGGAAGGCAAGGAAGAAGAGCTCCTCCACGGGGAGCTCCGGGGCCAGCTGCAGGCCCGTCATCAGGTTTGTTTCTCCGCGGTAGAAGATGCCCAAGCCGATGCCCAGAAGGTCCCAGG
This sequence comes from Cryobacterium sp. TMT1-2-1, assembly GCF_004403955.1. Classification (NCBI taxonomy): domain Bacteria; kingdom Bacillati; phylum Actinomycetota; class Actinomycetes; order Micrococcales; family Microbacteriaceae; genus Cryobacterium; species Cryobacterium sp. TMT1-2-1. Next base: position 16,564 of record NZ_SOHC01000003.1, on the reverse strand, counting down.
CGAGGAAGAAGAGCACGCCCGCGCCGAGAACCCAGGCGGCCCGGCGGGCATCCCGCCAGAAGAACAGGCGGAACCTCCGGTCCAGCACGACCATCGCGGCCAGGGATGCCACCAGGGTCAGCAGGTAGGCGGCGCTCACAACGGCTCCGGGAGCGGACCGGTCGACGTGTCTGAACGGATGCGTTTCAGCAGGATCTCGGCGCTGATCAAGCACATCGGCAGGCCGATGCCCGGGATGGTCGTGCCCCCGGCGTAATAGAGCCCGTCGACCCGGGCCGAGGCGTTGGAGCCGCGCAGGAAGGCGCTCTGCCGCAGGGTGTGCCCCGGCCCGAGCGCCCCGCCTCGCCAGGAGTTGAGGTCCTCGGCGAAGTCGCCCGGCCCGACGGTGCGCCGCACGACGATTCGCTCCATCAGGTCGGGGATGCCCGCCCACTCCGACAGCTGGCCGATCGCGGCATCCGCGATCGCCTCGATCGCGGCGTCACCGGCGCCGGCTATGCCGCCCCGCCCCAGCGACGGGTCGGCGGGGATCGGCACGAGCAGGAACAGGTTCGCCGTGCCGGACGGCGCCACCGTGGCGTCGGTCGCGCTGGGCATGCAGGCGTAGAAGGATGCCGGGGCCGGGACGCTCGGGTTCTTGCCGAAGATCCGGCCGAAGTTCTCCTTCCAGTCCGTGGTGAAGAACAGGGTGTGATGCTGGAGCTCGGGCAGCTCGCCCCGGACGCCGAGCATGACCAGCACCGCTCCGGGGCCGGAGACCCGGCGCCGCCACCACCGCTCCGGGTAGGTCCGCTGCTCCGCCGGCACCAGTTCGGTCTCCGTGTGATGGAGGTCGGCCGCCGAGACGACGACATCGCAGTCGAGCTCGACGGTGGTCCCGTCCGGGCCGAGGTAGTTCACCCCGGCGACCGCGCTCGCCGGGGGTCGGGCGGCGCCGGTCCGGCGGGTCTTCCCGCGGCTTGTCATCGGCGCCGCCGCGCGGATCCCGGTCACACGCGCCCCGGTGAGCACGCGAACACCCTCCGCCCGGGCGAGGTCGGCGATGCTGTCGATGACGCGGGTGAAGCCGCCCTGCGGGTAGAGCACGCCGTCGGCCAGGTCGAGGTAGCTCATCAGGTGGTACATCGACGGCGTGCGGCCCGGTGACGAGCCGAGGAAGACCGCCGGAAAACCGAGGATCTGCCGCAGCCGGGGATCACGGAAGTACCCCGCGGCGAACCGGTCGAGCGGCTGCAGCAGCAGCCGGGCCAGCCGGCCGAGGCGGCCGATGACCGCCCGGTCCAGGAACGGCCGGAAGGAGGCGAAGCTCGTGTAGAGGAAGCGCCCGACAGCCATCCGGTAGGTCTCCTCGGCCGAGTCGAGGTAGCGGTCGAGGGCGGCCCCAGCACCCGGCTCGATCCGCTCGAAGGTGCGCAGGTTCGCTTCACGGTCGGCCGCGATGTCGACGGGCTCGGCCTGCGCCTCGAAGTAGACGCGGTAGCCGGGGTCGAGCCGGCTGAGGTCGAGCTGTTCGGCCGCGCTGGTTCCGAGCAGCCGGTAGAAGTGGTCGAAGACCTCGGGCATGAGGTACCACGACGGCCCGGTGTCGAACCGGAAACCGCCGGCGTCCCAGCTGCCCGCGCGGCCGCCGAGTTCCCCCCGGGCCTCGAGCAGGGTCACGTCGTGACCCTCCCGGGCGAGCAGGGCGGCGCTGGCCAGTCCGGCGATGCCGCCGCCGATGACGACGGTGCGGGTGCGCCTGGCGTGCCGCGTCAACGCTTCCACGTCCCGGAGCCGAGGGTCGCCGCGACGGCGATCACGAGTTTCTCGGCATCCGGAACGCGCACCCTGGCGCGCAGGAGCTGCCGGGCCGGAGTGGCCCGTAACCGGCTGGACAGGCGGGAGAAGAGGCGGTGGGCGAGGGTCACGGCGCGGCGGCTCCCGCCGGGCAGCATGGGCAGCACGTTCTCGGCGGCGGCGAGGTCGGCGTCGATGTCGTCGAGGATCCGGTTCTTGTCGGCATCCGTCATGGCGGCGACGTCGACCCCGGGAAAGTAGTTGCGGCCCAGGGTGTCGCGGTCGCAGGCCAGGTCGCGGAGGAAGTTGACCTTCTGGAAGGCGGCGCCGAGGCGGCAGGCCCCATCTTCGAGCAGCGCCAGCTCCGTGGTCGACGACCGGGATTCCTGCATGAAGCAGCGCAGGCACATGAGCCCGATGACCTCCGCGGAGCCGTAGATGTACTCGGCCACGCCCACCTCGGTGAACGGGGAAGGATCCAGGTCTCGCCGCATCGACGCGAAGAACGGCGCCGTGAGTCGAAAGTCGATGCCGACCTGTCGTGCGGTGGTGGCGAAGGCGTGCACGACGAGGTTGGTGCTGTACCCGCCGTGGATCGCCCGCTCGGTCTCCCGCTCGAGGTCGTCGAGCTGTTCGCGCTGGGCGGCCAGGTCCAGCCCGGCTCCGGTCGCCGCGCCGTCGACGATCTCGTCGGCGATGCGCACCAGCGCGTAGACGGTCCGCACCTGGCTGCGCACGCTCGGGGCCAGCAGCCGGGTGGCCAGCCCGAAGGAGGTGGAGTAAGCGTCGATCACGGTGGCCGAACTCGACCGAGCCGCCGCGTTGTACCGGTCGATGTCGGTCGGCTCCGCCCGGTTTCGGCGCGTCATCGGAACCTGTTGACGGCGGAGCCGGCGAGCGTGGTGAGCGTGCCGCGCAGTTGGGCTGGGATGAGGGGAGTGTCCAGTGCCTCCACGGCCTTCGCCGCGTGGTTCCGGGCCAGGTCGCCCACCGCCTGTAGGGCTCCGCAGGCGCGGATGTGGTCCCTGACCACATCGGCTTCCGGCGCGCTCAGGTCGGCTTTGCCGATGTACGGCGCGATCGCCGGCCACGCCGTCGTCGCGCCGGCATGGGCGATCAGGGCGGTCTGCTTGCCCTCGCGCAGGTCGGCGACGACGCTCTTGCCGGTCCTGGCCGGGTCGCCGAAGACGCCGAGGATGTCATCGGTGAGTTGGAACGCCACGCCCACCAGGCGTCCGAACCGCCCGAGCACATCGATGGCCGCGTCGGTCGCCCCGGACAGGACCGCCCCGGCCTGGAGCGGCGCCTCGAAGGAGTAGACGGCCGTCTTCTGCTCGAGTGTCGCGAGCACCTCGGCGACGCCGAGCGGCTGGGGCCTGGCTGCGTTCGTCACATCGGCGAGCTGCCCGGCGGCGGAGACGAAGACCGCGCGATCGAGCAGGTCGAGCAGTCTCATCCGCCGGCCGGCTTCGACGGGCAGCCGGGCCAGGATGCGATGGGCCTCGCTGAGCGCGAGATCCCCGGCGAGAATGGACGCCGTCACCGCCCAGGCGCCGGCCTGACCGCTCTCGGCTCCGTGGGCGAGGGCCCGGTCGCTGAACCGGCCGGCGATGTTCGCGATGCCCCTCCGGGCCAGATCTCGGTCGATCACGTCGTCGTGGATCAGGAAGGCCGTGTGCAGCAGTTCGAAGCTCACCGCGACGGGGGTGACGAGGGCGAGGTCCCGACCCCCGAATCCGGCGTACGCGGCCAGGACCATCGCCGGGCGCACGCGTTTGCCGCCCGTGCTGGCTTGCTCGAGGCAGTCCCAGAGGGCAACGTAATGGTCGCCGTAGTCGCTCGCGCGGAGCCGTGCGGCCGCGAAGTAGCGCTGGAGTTCCGTCTCGACTCCCGCTGTGGCGATCTCACGCACGGAAACGATCCAACTCCTGCACCTGCAGGACCAGCCAGGGGCTGAACGCCCACGGTGCGTCGCGCACGGCACCGCGCAGGGTGGTTGGATCCGCCCAGCGGTACTCCATCACCTCGCGCGGGTTCGGCTCGGGTTCGGCCGAGGTCGTGGCCACATAGACCGGGCAGAGTTCGTTTTCCACCGTGCCGAAGCTGTCGGTCGCCCGGTAGCGGAACAGGGGGAGGGCGACGGAGATGGCGCTGATATCCAGGCCGAGTTCGAAGCGCGCTCGCCGCGTGACCGCCGCCGTGAGCGGTTCGGCCGGCAGCGGATGCCCGCAGAAGGAGTTGGTCCACACGCCGGGCCAGGCCTTCTTGCCGAGCGCGCGCCGGGTCATCAGCACCTCGCCGAGGTCGTTGAAGACGTAGCAGGAGAAGGCCAGATGGAACGACGTGTCCGCGCCGTGGACGCTCTCCTTCGGCGCCGTGCCGATCTCACGCCCATCCTGGTCGAGCAGGATGACGTGTTCCACGAGTGTGTCTGCGGTCTGCACGGCCGTACTCCCTCTTCTGTCGGCCAAGATACCCGAAAAAGTACCTAACCAAGTTAGCGATAGGTCACGTTAGCATTTGGCCATGCCTGAACGAAAAGAACCGGAAGAGCCATCGGCATCATTTTGGTATCGGGCCGACGATGACGAGGTCGTCCGCGCCATGCGCGTGCTCGAGTCCCTGCGCCGCTTTCGCGCCGCCGACAGCGCCATGCGTCACCGCACCCAGGCCGAGATGGACATGAACGAGACCGACCTCCTGGCCATCCGGCACCTGATCGCCGCGGAGGCACGGGGGAGCGCCGTCGGCCCGAAGGATCTCAGCGCGGTGCTGGGTATTTCGTCCGCGGCGACGGCGAAGCTGCTGTCCCGGCTCGTCGAATCCGGCCACATCCGGCGGGAGCCTCACCCGAGCGATCGCCGGGCTCAGCTGCTCCACGCGACGCCTGGCGCGCACAGGGAGGTGCGGGCGACGCTCTCGGCGATGCACGGGCGGATGCTGGACGTCGCCGAGGGTCTCAGCGTCGCCCAGCAGAAGGCCGTCATCCATTTTCTGGACACGCTCAGCCTTGCCGTGTCCGCGCCCGTCGTCACCCCGCGGACTCCTGGCCGCGGGCCAGCGCCTACGCTGGAACGGTGACTTCTCCCGCCGCCGCGCACGTTCGCTCCCTCCTCGCCTCGTACCCCGACTTCCCGCAGCCGGGGATCATGTTCCGGGACCTCAACCCGGTTTTCGCCAACGCCGCGGCGTTTCGCAGCATCGTCGATGAACTCGTCGACGGCCATCACGGCCGATTCGACGCCGTCGCGGGGATCGAGGCGCGCGGCTTCCTGCTCGCGGCGGCCGTCGGTTACGCGGCGGATGTGGCCGTGCTGGCCGTCCGCAAGGGCGGCAAGCTGCCCGGCACCGTCCTGACCGAGGAGTACGACCTCGAGTATGGTTCGGCCCGGCTGGAACTCGAGGTGGGCCAGCTGCCGGCCGGTTCCCGTGTGCTCGTGCTCGACGACGTCCTGGCCACGGGGGGCACCGTCGCGGCGACGTCGCGCCTGATCGAGCGCGCGGGGTACGTCCTGGCCGGCGTGGGCGTCGTGGTGGAGCTCACGGATCTGGCCGGCCGAAGCCGACTCGGCGATGCGAGCGTGCACGCAGTCGTCTCGATCTGACCGCTCAGCGAGCCGGGCATCCGGTGAGGCATGCTTGAAGCATGAGCGGCAGCGGCGACAACTGGGTCTACGCGCCCGACGGCGCCAGGTTCTGGGGCCGCTTCGGGGCCGCGGGCCTGTTGGTGCACCACCACGAGCTCGGGGTTCTGCTGCAACATCGGGCAGTCTGGAGCCACTTCGGCGGCTCCTGGGGTCTCCCGGGCGGCGCGCGCCACGAACACGAAACCGCGTTGGAAGCCGCCATTCGCGAGGCGGAGGAAGAGGCCGGTGTCCCGGCCCACCTGCTGCGCGTGCGGTTCACCTCGGTGCTCGACCTCGGCTTCTGGTCGTACACGACGGTCGTCGTGCGCGCGACGGCGCGCTTCGAACCGGTGATCAGCGACCAGGAGAGCATCGCGCTGCGCTGGGTTGCCGTCCCCGACGTCGACGAGCTGCCGTTGCATCCCGGTTTCGCCGAGAGCTGGCCGCGGATTCGGGCCCGGCTCGAGTAGCGGGCAAGACAGGCGCCTCACCCCGGTGCCGGCTCTTCCCGCACGACATCCGCGGGGGACTTTTCCGGCCGCCAGCCTCGCCACGACGGTTGCCGCAGCCGCCCTGAGGACGTCCACTCGGCAAACTCGACCTCCCCGACCAGGACCGGCCGCACCCAGGTGGCGCCCCGCGCGTCGATCGGCGGCACGTCGGCGAACGGGCTCGTGCTGCGCTCGAGCGGGGCCAGGCGCTTCAGCGCATCGGCCAGGTCGCGATCCCGGAATCCGGTGCCCACGCGCCCCACGTAGGCCAGGGAGCCTTCGTGCGGAATGCCGAGGAGCAGCGCCCCGATGGTGCCCCCGCGGTGACCGTTGCCGGGGCGCCAGCCGCCGATGACGACCTCCTGGCTGCGGTGGTGCTTGAGCTTGAGCCACGTCCTGGAGCGCCGGCCCGTGCGGTAGTCGCCGTCGAGTTCCTTGGCGATCACCCCCTCGAGGCCGAGGTCGCGGCTGCTCCGGAAGGCCGCGGCGAAGTCCCCGTCGAACGTGGGCGGCACATGCACGGTCCCGGCGGAGGCCACCGTCTCCTCGAGTGCCCGCCGGCGCTGGGCGTACGGCTCCCGGGTGAGCGGCTCGCCGCCGCGCTCCAGCAGGTCGAAGACCATGAAATGCACGGGCGTGCCGGCCCTGGCCGCGCGCACGTCCCTGGCCGCGCTCAGCCCCATCCGGGTCTGCAGGAGGCCGAAATCCGGACGACCGCGGCGATTGAGCGCGACGACCTCCCCGTCGAGCACCGCCGAGTCCGCCCTGACCGCATCGAGGAGCCCTTCGACGATCTCGGGGTACGCGGCCGTGACGTCGTTGCCGTTCCGGGTGAGAAGACTCACGCTGCGCTCGGTGCCCTCCGTCGACAGGTACGCGATTGCGCGGATCCCGTCCCACTTCATCTCGAACGACCACTCGTCCTCGTCGCGCAGGTCGCTCGGTGAGCCGAGGGCTGCGAGCATCGGGGAGTACGACCGCCCGCGAGCGGCCAGGGTGACGCCGGTGGCGGTGGCGGTGGCGGTGACGTCCACGGTCGCGGTAGCGGCTGCCTGGGCGGTGGCGCCGACGGCCCGCCTGGGGGGCGTCGCGGCCTTCATCAGGTGGATCAGCCAGTTCTTGTCACCACCGTCCCGGCCGGTGCGGATGAGGGCGATCCGGCGCGGCTCGCCGAGCCCGCCCCCCGGCTCGCCGCGGAGCGTCGCGATCACCTCGTCGTCGCGCCACTTCTCCAGTTCGTACTCGCCGCGGTCCCAGATCGTGACCTCGCCGGCCCCGTATTCCCCGGCCGGAATGGTCCCCTCGAACGAGCCGTATTCCAGCGGGTGGTCTTCGGTGTGCACGGCGAGGTGGTTCCGGGCCGGGTCGGTCGGCACGCCCTTCGGCAGCGCCCAGGAGACGAGCACCCCGTCGCGTTCGAGCCGCAGGTCGTGGTGCAGCCGGCGCGCGTGGTGCTCCTGGATCACGAAGGTCCGGCCGGAGGATGCCGCGGCGGGGGCCTCCGGAACAGGCTCGGGTGTCCTGGCCCGGTTGCGTTTGCCCCGGTAGGCCGCCAGCTTGTCCTCGTCGTCCGGTGCCGCCGGCGCACCGAGCAACTCCTCGAGCGGATCCCGGCGATGCTTCATCCGGGCGATGACCTGTTCGAGATCGAGCTGCTTGAGCTGCGGTGACGCCAGCTCGCGCCAGGTGCGGGGCGCGGCGACCATCGGGCGGAACGTCCCCCGCAGCGAGTAGGGCGTGATCGTCGTCTTCGCCGCGCTGTTCTGGCTCCAGTCCACCAGCACCTTGCCTGCGCGGCGGGCGATCTTCATGTCGCTGACGATGAGGTCCGGGTGGTCGGCCTCCAGCGCCCTGGCCAGCTCGTGCGCCACCCGGGACACCTCGTCCGAGGTGTGGCTGAGGTCGAGCGCGGCGTAGAGATGGATGCCTTTGCTCCCGCTCGTCACCGGCATCGGGTCGAGATTCATGTCGCGCAGGATGACTCGGGCCAGCCGGGCGACCTCGGCGCACTCGGCGAGAGTCGCGCCTTCGCCCGGGTCGAGGTCCAGCACGAGTCGGTCGGGGTTCCTCGGCTGGCCGCCCCGGCCGAACTGCCACTGCGGGACGTGGATTTCGAGCGCGGCCATCTGGGCCAGCCAGGTCAGCGTGGCCAGGTCATTGACCAGCGGATAATCCACGGCGCGGTCGGTGTGCAGGATGCGCCCGCGCTTGACCCAGTCGGGCGTGGCGGCCGGGAGGTTCTTCTCGAAGAACATCTGCCCCGGCTCGCCTGGCGTTCCTACGCCGTGCACCCAGCGCTTGCGAGTGGCGGGGCGGTTCCGTGCGTGGGAGATCAGCAGGTCGGCCACGGCGGCGTAGTAGCCGAGGACATCCGCCTTGGTGGTACCGGTTTCGGGGTACAGCACCTTGGCGAGGTTGGTCAGTTTGATCCGCCGACTACCGACGAGCACGACCTGCGTGGTCTCGGCCATGCCCTCAGCATGCCCTTCCGGGCCTGGTGTAGCTAGCCCGATCGGGCCTTGCGGTGTGTACTGGATTCATGAGATCGATCTGGAAGGGTGCGATCACCTTCGGTCTGGTCAACGTGCCGGTCAAGGTCTACAGCGCCACGGAAGACCACGACATCGCGCTGCACCAGGTGCACGACACCGACGGCGGGCGCATCAAGTACCAGCGGCGCTGCGAAGTCTGCGGCCGCGTCGTGGACTATGCGCACATTGCGAAGGCATTCGATGACGGCGACAAGACGGTGATCCTGACCGAGGAAGACATCAAATCCCTGCCGGAGGAGAGGAGCCGCGACATCGACGTGGTCGAGTTCGTACCGACCGAGCAGCTCGACCCGATCATGTTCGAGCGAAGTTACTACCTCGAGCCGGACGGCAAATCCTCCAAGGCCTACGTGCTCCTCCGGCAAACGCTCGAAGCGACCGACCGCACGGCGATCGTGCACTTCGCGCTCCGGCAGAAGTCCCGCCTCGGCGCCCTGCGCGTGCGCGGCGACGTCCTGCTGCTGCAGTCACTGCTCTGGGGCGATGAGATCCGCCAGGCGAGCTTCCCGGCACTGGAGCAGAAGGTCGCGATCTCCGGCAAGGAACTCGACATGGCAGCGGCGCTCGTCGACTCGTTCTCGTCCGACTTCACCCCCCAGGACTTCACCGACGACTACCAGGAGCACCTGCGCGTGCTGATCGACGCGAAACTCGCCCAGGGTGACGCGGTCGACACCGCCGCGACCTTCGGCGAGGAGCTCACGGGCGAGGAGGCCGGCGGGGGAGCGGTGCTCGACCTGATGGAGGCGCTCAAGCGCAGCGTCGAACGCAGCCGCGGACCCGGCAAGAAGGACGATGCCTCCGAGTCCCCGCACACGGGGAAGGGCACGCGCAGAGCGAAGTCATCGGCGTAGACGGCCGGCGTTCGCCCCGGCCCTGCGGACGATCACTAGACTCGGGAACTGTGACAGGGGCAACGGGAAACCAGGTGAGTACGAGGGTATGGACGGTACCCAATCTGCTGAGCATGCTGCGCCTGCTTCTCGTTCCCGTATTCCTGGTGCTGCTCGTCGTCGGGGAAGACGCCTGGGCGCTCCTGGTGCTGGCGGTCGCCAGCCTCACGGACTTCCTCGATGGCCTCATCGCCCGGAGGTGGGGACTCATCACCCGCCTTGGCCAGCTCCTCGACCCGGCGGCGGATCGGCTGTACATCTTCGCGGCGCTCCTCGGCCTGGCCTGGCGGGAAGTGGTGCCCTGGTGGTTCGTCGTGCTCGTCGTCGGGCGGGATGTCTTCATGCTCGTCCTCGGCGTGATCCTCGCCAACTTCGGCTTCGGTCCGCTCCCGGTGCACCAGCTCGGCAAAGCCGCCACCTTCTGTCTCTTTTACGCCCTGCCGATGATCATGCTCGGCCAGGCCTTTCCGGACCTTGCCTGGTGGTCCCAACCGGTGGGCTGGGCCTTCGGTCTCTGGGGCGTTTTCCTCTACTGGTGGGCCGGCGTCATCTACGCCGTCGAAACCGCCCGGGTGATTCGGATCCCGCGTGCCGATCCGGCCTCGCGATCCGATACGCTGGATGTCTAGGAGGTCTACGGTGGGCGATTTCGATCAGAAGAACGAACCCGAGCGCAGGCCTGCGCCCGAAAACACCGACACAACGCTGACTTTCAGCCAGGAGTTCGCAGCGCACCTTGCCGCGATCGACGGTGACGTCACGGCCGAAGAGCAGGAAGCCATCGCGGCACTGCCGTCCGGATCGGCACTTCTCGTCGTTCGTCGGGGCCCCAATTCGGGGGCACGCTTCCTCCTCGACGCCGATCTCACGAGCGTCGGCCGGCACCCCAACGCCGACATCTTCCTCGATGACGTGACCGTGTCGCGCCGTCACGCAGAGTTCCTCCGCAGCGGCACGGTCTTCGAGGTGAAAGACCTCGGCTCGCTCAACGGGACCTACTTCGATGGCACGCGGATCGAATCAGCACGCCTGACCGATGGCTCAGAGGTGCAGGTCGGCAAGTTCCGTCTCACGTTCTACGCCTCGCGGCTCGACCTCGCGCACCTGGCGAGCGAATAGTGCCCGCGACCGCCGCCCGGGCCAGAAACCCGGGTGCAGCGCCGCTATTGAGCATTGGCCAGGTCCTGGCTCGGTTGACGCCTGAATTCGGCGACCTGACGCCCTCGAAGCTGCGGTTCCTCGAGGAACAGGGCCTCGTGTCTCCGGCTCGCACCGAATCCGGCTACCGCAAGTTCTGCGCCGGCGACCTCGATCGACTGCGCCTCATTCTCTCCATGCAGCGCGACTACTACCTGCCGTTGAAGGTCATCCGGAGCTACCTCGACGACCTCGATGCCGGGCTCTCGCCGACGTTGCCCGGCGGCGCCGTGCCCGGCCCGACGATGCTGAGCGCGATGCGCCGGTTCCAGCGCGACGAATTGGTGCGCGAAGCCGGGGCATCCGCCGCGCTCATGCACGACGCCGTGTCGGCGTCGATCATCATCCCGGCCGACTACTACAGCGAAGACGCGCTGCAGGTGCTGCGGGCGCTCGTCGAGTTACAGCGAAGCGGCATCGAACCTCGTCACCTGCGCGGCTTCCGGGGCGCCGCCGAACGCGAGCTCGGCCTGATCGAAAGCGCCCTTGTGCCGCTGTCCCGCCGCAAGGATCCCTCCAGCCGCGCCAAGGCGGCCGACACGGCCGTCGAGATCGCCGGCCAGCTGGAGATCATCCGCAGCAGCCTGATTCGCTCCGCACTGGGCCGACTGACGAAGTAGGCCGTACACTGGAAGACGGCGAGAGTGGAGAGCGTTTCCGCCCCGGCGCCGACCCTGACTTCGACACGCCCCGCCCCTTCGGGCGGATGGGCGGTCCGGCTCGATAACGTGGACACAGCGATCCGAATATCGCAGACAAAAACCCTCGAGAGGCGATCGAATGAGTGAACTCAATCCCCGTGATGACGCCTCACGCTACGGTCTTGGACTTCTCTTCACCGACGGAATGCCCGAACTCGACGAGAACTCGGGCTACCGAGGCGCCGTCGCCGCTCGCGCCGCCGGTATCAGCTACCGCCAGCTCGACTACTGGGCTCGCACCGAACTGGTCGAACCTACCGTGCGTGGGGCCGCAGGATCCGGGTCGCAGCGCCTCTACGGATTCCGCGACATCCTGGTCCTCAAGCTCGTGAAGCGCCTCCTCGACACCGGGATCTCGCTCCAGCAGATCCGCACCGCCGTCAACCAGCTTCGCGAATCCGGTGTGAGCGACCTGGCCCAGACCACCCTCATGAGCGACGGAGCCAGCGTGTACCTGTGCACCTCCAACGACGAGGTCATCGACCTCGTCAGCCGGGGTCAGGGCGTGTTCGGCATCGCCGTCGGCAAGGTGCTGCGCGAGGTCGAGAGCAGCCTGGTCGAACTGGACACCCAGACCGTCGACCCCACCGACGAACTCGCCCAGCGCCGCAGCACCCGCAAGATCTCCTGACCGCCCCCAGTCGCCCCGCGCCTCTGACCGTCGAGTTTGGCGGTTCCGGTTGAGCTTGCCTGGCACGCCCGTCAAGCTCGACCGCAAGCGTCAAGCTCGGCGAGAACTAGGTCGCGGGCTGTTCGGCGTATTCGCCGATGCGGGCGGTGCGCAGCACTCGTTCGAGCAGCTGATCGAAGTAGCCGGCCATCTCCTGCGCGCTTTCACCCGGCCAGATGTGCAGCGGCTTCGCTGCGCCCTGGGCCTGCTGCAGCGAGGTGCGCTCCGGCAGCTGGGGGCTGAGCACGAGCGGGCCGAACATGTCGCGCAGTTCCTTGATCCGGAACTGGTGCTCCATGGACGCCGTGCGGGCACGGTTGACGATGATGCCCAGCGGCTGGAGGCGCGGGCTCAGACCGCGGCGGATCTCTTCGATTGCGCGCAGGGCGCGGTCGGCGGCGGCCACGGAGAACAGGCCGGGCTCGGTGACGACGGCGACGCGGTCACTGGCGGCCCAGGCCGTGCGGGTGAGGGCGTTGAGTGACGGGGCGCAGTCGATGAGCACGAGGTCGTACTCCTTTTCGACGGTCGACAAGGCTTCTTCGAGCTTCCAGATATCGCGGATGCTGGGGTGCGGGCCGTCGAAGTTGATCGCCGAGGGACTGCCGATCATGACGTCGATCGTGCCCTGGCGGCCGCGCGTCCACCCGCTCGGGGCGATCGCGGCGCGCACGGTCTTCTCCTTGGGGGAGGCCAGCACGTCGGCGACGTTGAGGTGCCCGGCGACCTGGATGTCCATCCCGGTCGACACATCCGACTGGGGATCGAGATCCACGACGAGGGTGCGCACACCGCGGGCGAAGGCAGCAGAAGCCAGACCAAGGGTCACCGTGGTCTTTCCTACGCCTCCCTTGAGGGAGCTGACGCTGAGTACATGCACAATCGACAACGTTACCTTCACTAGTCTTAGAGAACCTAACCGTCAGCTGTGTGCCGCGCCACGCTCGAAAGGTCTGAATGTTCTCCAAAATCCTCGTTGCCAACCGTGGAGAGATCGCGATTCGCGCGTTCCGAGCGGCCTATGAACTCGGTGCCAAGACGGTGGCCGTGTTCCCCTATGAGGACCGGAGCTCCCTGCACCGCCTGAAGGCCGATGAGGCGTACCAGATCGGCGAGCCCGGACACCCGGTGCGCGCGTACCTGGACGTGAGCGAGATCATCCGGGTGGCGAAGGAGAGCGGCGCCGACGCCATTTACCCCGGTTACGGTTTCCTTTCCGAGAACCCTGAATTGGCCGAGGCCGCCGCGGAGGCCGGGATCGCGTTCATCGGCCCGGGCAAGAGCGTGCTGGAAATGGCCGGCAACAAGGTCACGGCCAAGGACTACGCGATCGCCGCCGGCGTGCCGGTGCTGCAGTCCACGCGTCCGTCCCTGGACGTGGACGAGCTGATCGGCCAGGCGGCCGAGATCGGCTTCCCTTTGTTCGCGAAGGCCGTCGCCGGCGGCGGCGGGCGCGGGATGCGCCGGGTCGACTCCGCCAAGGACCTCCGGGGCTCCCTCGAGGAGGCGATGCGCGAGGCCAAGAGCGCGTTCGGCGACGCCACCATGTTCCTCGAGCAGGCGGTGCTCCGCCCCCGGCACATCGAGGTGCAGATCCTCGCGGACTCCACCGGTGAGACCGTGCACCTGTTCGAACGCGACTGCTCGGTGCAGCGCCGTCACCAGAAGGTGATCGAGATCGCGCCGGCGCCGAACCTCTCCGATGAGATCCGCGAGCGCCTCTACAAGGACGCCATCGCGTTCGCCAAATCGATCGGATACGTCAACGCCGGCACCGTCGAGTTCCTGCTGGACACCGTGGGGGAGCGCGCGGGCAAGCACGTGTTCATCGAGATGAACCCGCGGATCCAGGTCGAGCACACGGTCACCGAGGAGGTCACCGATGTGGACCTCGTTCAGTCGCAGATGCGGATCGCGGCCGGGCAGACCCTCGCCGAACTGGGCCTGACCCAGGACAAGATCCAGATGCGCGGGGTCGCCCTGCAGTGCCGGATCACGACCGAGGATCCCAATGCGGGTTTCCGCCCGGACACGGGAAAGATCACCACGTACCGGTCCCCGGGCGGTGCCGGCATCCGGATGGACGGCGGAACGATCAACCCCGGCGCCCAGATCAGCCCCCACTTCGACTCGATGCTCTCCAAGCTCACCTGCCGCGGCCGCGACTACGCCTCGGCCGTGACCCGCTCCAAGCGGGCGCTGGCGGAGTTCCGCATCCGCGGGGTCTCGACGAACATCCCGTTCCTGCAGGCCGTACTCGACGACCCGGACTTCGCCGCCGGTGACCTGAGCACGTCCTTCATCGATGAGCGCCCGCACCTGCTGCGCGGCCGCCCGTCGAAGGACCGCGGCACGAAGATCATCAACTGGCTCGCCGACGTCACCGTCAACCAGCCCAACGGCGCCCCCACCACCGCCGTGCACCCGGCCGAGAAGCTGCCGCCGATCGATCTGACCCTTCCGGCTCCGGCCGGGTCGCGCCAGCGGCTGCTCGAACTCGGCCCGAAGGGGTTCGCGACCGCCCTGCGCGCGCAGACCGCCCTGGCCGTCACCGACACGACCTTCCGTGACGCTCACCAGTCCCTGCTCGCCACCCGGGTGCGCACGCGGGACCTGGTCGCCGCGGCGCCGTACGTGGCCCGGATGACCCCCGAGCTGCTCTCGGTCGAGGCCTGGGGCGGCGCGACCTACGACGTCGCCCTCCGGTTCCTCGGCGAAGACCCGTGGGAGCGCCTGGCGGCCCTGCGTGAGGCGCTGCCGAACATCAACATCCAGATGCTTCTCCGCGGCCGCAACACGGTGGGCTACACGCCGTACCCGACCGAGGTGACGGATGCGTTCGTGCGCGAAGCGTCCGACACCGGAGTGGACATCTTCCGCATCTTCGACGCGTTGAACGACGTGAACCAGATGCGCCCGGCCATCGACGCGGTCCTGGCCACGGGCACCAGCCTGGCCGAGGTCGCCGTCTGCTACACCGGCGACCTGCTCGACCCCGCCGAGAACCTCTACACGCTGGACTACTACCTGCGCCTGGCCGAGCAGATCGTGGACTCCGGCGCGCATGTCCTGGCGATCAAGGACATGGCCGGGCTGCTGCGCCCCGCGGCCGCGGAAAAGCTCGTCACCGCGTTCCGGGACCGGTTCGACCTGCCGGTGCACGTGCACACCCACGACACCCCCGGCGGCCAGCTGGCCACGCTCCTCGCGGCATCCCGCGCCGGAGCGGACGCCGTCGACGTGGCCAGCGCCCCGTTGGCCGGCACGACCAGCCAGCCGTCCGCGTCGTCCCTGGTCGCAGCGCTGGCGCACACGGAACGCGACACCGGCCTGTCGCTGCAGAACGTATGCGACCTGGAGCCGTACTGGGAGGCCGTGCGGCACGTCTACCGGCCGTTCGAGTCCGGCCTGGCCTCGCCGACCGGGCGCGTGTACAAGCACGAGATCCCCGGCGGCCAGCTGTCCAACCTGCGCACCCAGGCGGTCGCGCTCGGCCTGGCCGACCACTTCGAACTGATTGAGGACATGTACGCCGCGGCGAACACCATCCTCGGCCGGGTGCCCAAGGTCACCCCGTCGTCCAAGGTCGTCGGCGACCTCGCGCTGTACCTCGCCGCGGTGCGCGCCGACCCGGCCGACTTCGAGCAGAACCCGGACAAGTACGACGTGCCCGACTCGGTCATCGGGTTCATGGCCGGCGAGCTGGGCGACCTGCCCGGCGGCTGGCCCGAGCCCTTCCGCAGCAAGGTGCTCGCCGGCAAGACCATCCGGATCGGGGTCACCGAGATCACCGCCGAGGAACGCGCCGCCCTGGCCGGTGACAGCCACACCCGCCAGGCCATGCTCAACCAGCTGCTCTTCCCCGCGCCGACGCGCCAGTTCGAGCAGAGCCGTGAACTGTACGGCGACCTGTCCGTCATCGACACCGTCGACTACCTTTACGGGCTCAAGCAGGGCCACGAACACGTGATCGAGCTCGAGAAGGGCGTGCGCCTGTACGCCGGGCTCGAGGCCATCGGCGACGCGGACGACAAGGGCATGCGCACGGTCATGACCATCCTGAACGGGCAGCTCCGCCCGGTGTTCGTGCGCGACCGCAGCATCACGGTCGAGACGAAGGTGGCCGAGAAAGCGGATGCCAACCAGCCCGGCCAGGTTGCCGCCCCGTTCTCCGGCGTGGTCACCCTGCAGGTCGAGGAAGGCGCCCCGGTCAAGGCCGGCCAGAGCGTGGCATCCATCGAAGCCATGAAGATGGAGGCGGCGATCACCAGCCCCATCGACGGCTTCGTGGAGCGGGTGGCGATTCCCAGGACCCAGCAGGTCGATGCGGGCGATCTGCTCGTGGTGGTGCGCCCACGGTAGGATAGGTCCCCGATCCACCGACGAGGAGACTGGACTGTTGCCAGACACACGCAGGGACGACGAGAACGTCGGTCGGCGGCCCACGGCCAAGACGGGCGCCGACCCGGTCGCTCCGCCGACTGATGAGTATCACAGCGAGCTTCTGCCGCACACGGTCGAGAACCGGGCTTCGGCTCTCCCGGAGAGCCTGAGCATCCCGCTCGGCGTCGCGGACGCGCCGCGGCGGTCCGTGACGCGCACGGCGGCCCCCGCCCGGACGGGCAGGGACGCTGCGGCCGCCCGGGCCCCGCAGGCCG
>NZ_SOHC01000051.1:0-37380 GCF_004403955.1 Cryobacterium sp. TMT1-2-1 | reverse complement strand
CGCCGCGGCGCGGGCGGCCGCGGCTGCTGCGGCAGCTGCAGCCGGCGGAGGCGGCGGTTCAACCGGCGGTGGCGGCGGAGGCGGCGGAGACTGGGTTTCGCCCGCATACGGTCGGATCACCGCCGGGTACGGGCCGCGCCCGAGGATCTGCAGCAGCGGAGGGTGCAGTTCCAGCTACCACTCTGGCACCGACCTGGGCACGGGCTGCTACGCTCCGATTTCCGCCGCGCACTCGGGCCGGGTCATGTACGCCGGCCGGCTCGGCACCTACGGGAACTACGTGCTCATCGACCACGGCGGCGGCGTCTCGACCGGCTACGCGCACATCCGCGACGGCGGAATCTTCGTCCGCAACGGCCAGCGGGTCGGAACGGGACAAGCAATCGCGAGCACGGGAAGCACGGGGGCGTCCACCGCCTGCCACCTGCACTTCGAGGTGCGCGTCAACGGCGGCCGCATCAACCCCGTGCCGTTCATGGGCGCCCGCGGCGCCTGGCTCGGCTGACCTGACGCGCAGGTTGAGTTGCGGACAAAGACCCTTCAATTTCCGAACGAAGGTACTTTCTCCGCAACTCAGCCCGAGGCGCGATGGTGAGAGGGGTTAGTGCCCCTCGGCGGCAAGCTTCGCGATGCCGTCGATCACGATCTGCTCGGCCTCGGCCGCGTCGCCCCAGCCCTCGGTCTTGACCCACTTGTTCGGTTCGAGGTCCTTGTAGTGCTCGAAGAAGTGCTCGATTTCCTTGCGGGTGTACTCCGGGATGTCGGTGACGTCCTGGATGTGCGCCCAGCGCGGGTCTCCGGCGGGGACGGCGATGACCTTGGCGTCGGAACCGCCGTCATCGGTCATGTTGAACACACCGACGGGCCGAACCGACACTCCGACGCCGGGGAACAGCGGGTAGTCGAGGAGCACGAGCACGTCGACGGGGTCGCCGTCAAGGCCGAGCGTGTTCTCGAAGTAGCCGTAGTCGGTGGGGTACATGAAGCTCGTGTAGAGCACCCGGTCCAGGTACACGCGCCCGGTCTGGTGGTCAACCTCGTACTTGTTTCGGCTCCCGCGGGGGATTTCGATGACTGCGTCGTATTCGGCCATGGCCTGATATCTCCTCGGTGGTCTAAGTCTGCGGATAACGTTACTGGATGGAGTCTGCACAGCGCCCGCGGTTGTCCCCGGCGATCGCCGATGTGCGCCGAGCGGTACGCGGCCTGCTTCCAGCGGACGGGCTGGTGCTGGTGGGGCTGAGCGGCGGCGCGGATTCCCTCGCCCTCGCCGCGGCCACGGCCTTCGAGGCGCCCCGTGCGGGCCCCGGCGCCGGCGCAGTCATCGTGGACCACGGCTTGCAGCACGGGTCGGCGGAGGTGGCGGAGGCCGCGGCGCGCCAGGCCCGGGAACTCGGCCTCGGCCCGGTGCTCGTGCTGCCGGTGACGGTCCAGGCCGAGGGTGCGGGGGAGGGGCCGGAGGCTGCGGCGCGCTCGGCCCGGTACGCCGCCTTCGACCGGGCGCTCGCGGAGACCGGTGCACGCCACATCCTGCTCGGGCACACCCTCGACGACCAGGCCGAGACCGTGCTGCTCGGGCTCGCCCGGGGATCGGGTCCGACGAGCCTCTCGGGCATGGCCGCGCAGAACGGCCCGTACCTGCGTCCCCTGCTCGGCATCCGTCGCCGGCAAACCCGCCAGGCCTGCCTCGACGCGGGCCTCGTCCCCTGGGAAGACCCGCACAATTCCGATCCGCGCTACGGGCGCGTTCGCGTGCGCGACACGGTGCTGCCGATCCTCGAACGCGAGCTGGGTCCCGGGGTCGCAGGCGCCCTCGCCCGGACGGCCGATCAGCTCCGGGAAGACGCCGAGGCCCTCGACGCGCTCGTGCGTGAACTCGCCCCGGAGATCTGCGAACCGGCCGAGGCCGGGATCGCGATCTCGGTGGCCGCGCTCGCGGCGAACCCGCCCGCCCTGCGGCAGCGGATCATTCGCTTCGTGGCCGAAAGCGAGTTCGGCGTCTCCCTCGAACGTGTCCACACGCTGGCCGTCGCCCGCCTGGTGACCGACTGGCACGGGCAGGGGGCGCTCGACCTGCCAGGCGTTAGAGTTGTCAGGCAGCACGGCTGGCTGATTCTCAGCAGACCCGGACACGCTCACAGCAAAGGACCTTCTCGCTCCCATGGAACCTCGCGACATTGATGGCGACCTCACCGAAATCCTGATCGAGGAGGAGCAGATCCGCGATCGACTCGCCGAGCTCTCCCGGCGGATCGAGGATGACTACGCGGGCAAGGACCTGCTGCTCGTCGGAGTCCTCAAGGGCGCCGTGATGGTCATGGCCGACCTGGCCAGGGAACTCAAGCACCCCATCGCGATGGACTGGATGGCGGTCAGCTCCTACGGCTCCGGCACCGCGTCCAGCGGGGTAGTGCGCATCCTCAAGGACCTGGACACCGACCTGACCGGGCGCCACGTGCTCATCGTCGAGGACATCATTGACTCGGGGCTCACCCTGTCCTGGTTGCTGGCCAACCTGAATTCCCGCGGTCCGGCATCCGTTGAAATCTGCGCCCTGCTCCGCAAGCCCGAGGCCGCGCGGGTCGAGATCGACGTGAAATACGTGGGTTTCGAGATCCCGAACCAGTTCGTCGTCGGCTATGGCCTCGACTACGCGGAGAAGTACCGCAACCTGCGTTCGGTCGGCGTGCTGGCCAGCCACGTGTATGCCCCGGTGGAGCCGGCCACCGCCTGAAGCGACCGATCAGTTCACCTTTAGGCGAACACACGGCCTTTGCCCAGTGCGTGCGCGATAGCCTGTGAGCATCATGAACGTCAAGAAGCTTCTGCGCGGGCCCATTCTCTACATCGTCCTGGCGGTTATCGCCGTCTGGGTCGGGTCGAGCCTGATCACCATGTCCGGATTCCGCGAGGTCTCGACCCAGGAGGGACTCGAGTTCCTGAAGGACGGGAAGGTCGCCGAGGCGAAGATCGTCGACGGCGAGCAGCGGGTCGACCTCACCCTCACCGAGGCCGACGGGGAGCTGGGCAAGGAAGTCCAGTTCTACTACGTCGCCCCGCGTGGCGAGGAAGTCGTGGCGGCGGTGACCGAGGCGAACCCCAAGAAGGGCTTCACCGACGAGGTGCCGCAGCCGAACTGGTTCCTCTCCATGCTCGGCTTCCTGCTGCCCCTGCTCCTGATCGGCGCGTTCTTCTGGCTGATGCTGTCCGGAATGCAGGGCGGCGGCAACAAGATCATGCAGTTCGGAAAATCCAAGGCCAAACTCGTCTCCAAGGAGAGCCCGCAGGTCACCTTCGCGGATGTCGCGGGAGCCGACGAGGCAATCGAGGAACTCGAGGAGATCAAGGACTTCCTCAAGGAGCCCGCGAAGTTCCAGGCCGTGGGCGCGCGAATTCCGAAGGGCGTGCTGCTCTATGGCCCTCCCGGCACCGGTAAGACGCTGCTCGCCCGAGCCGTCGCCGGCGAGGCCGGCGTGCCGTTCTACTCCATCTCGGGTTCCGACTTCGTCGAAATGTTCGTCGGCGTCGGCGCGAGCCGTGTTCGCGACCTGTTCCAGCAGGCCAAGGAGAACGCCCCCGCGATCATCTTCATCGACGAGATCGACGCGGTCGGCCGCCACCGCGGCGCCGGCATGGGCGGCGGACACGACGAACGCGAACAGACTCTCAACCAGTTGCTGGTCGAGATGGACGGCTTCGACGTCAAGGCCAACGTCATCCTGATCGCGGCGACGAACCGCCCGGACATCCTCGACCCCGCGCTGCTGCGCCCGGGCCGCTTCGACCGCCAGATCGGTGTCGACGCCCCCGACATGCTCGGCCGCAAGCACATCCTCGAAGTGCACGCCAAGGGCAAGCCGATGGCTGCCGGCGTCGACCTCGAGGTGCTCGCCCGCAAGACGCCCGGCTTCACGGGCGCCGACCTGGCCAACGTGCTCAACGAGGCCGCGCTGCTCACGGCGCGCTCCAACGCCCAGCTGATCGACAACCGCGCCCTCGACGAAGCCGTCGACCGGGTGATGGCCGGTCCGCAGCGCCGCAGTCGCGTGATGCGCGACAAGGAAAAGCTGATCACGGCGTACCACGAGGGCGGACACGCGCTCGTGGCGACCGCGATGCGCAACACCGACCCGGTGACCAAGATCACGATCCTGCCCCGCGGCCGTGCCCTCGGCTACACGATGGTCATGCCCACCGAAGACCGCTATTCCGTCACCCGCAACGAACTGCTCGACCAGCTGGCCTACGCCATGGGCGGCCGCGTCGCCGAGGAGATCATCTTCCACGACCCCACCTCCGGCGCCTCCAACGACATCGAGAAGGCCACCGCCACCGCGCGCAAGATGGTCACCGAGTTCGGGATGAGCGCGGCCGTCGGCCCGATCAAGCTCGGCCAGGGCTCGGGCGAGGTCTTCCTCGGCCGTGACATGGGTCACGGGCGCGACTACTCCGAACGGATGGCAGAGCGCGTCGACGAAGAGGTCCGCCAGCTCATCGAGGACTCGCACGACGAGGCCTACGAGGTGCTGGTCACCAACCGCGACATTCTCGACAAGCTGGCCGCCGAGCTGCTCGAGCACGAAACGCTCGACCAGACTGCCCTCGCCGCGATTTTCGCGAACGTCGTCAAGCTGCCGCCGCGCCCGCAGTGGCTCTCCAGCGACAAGCGCCCCGTCTCCGATCGGCCGCCGATCGCGATGCCCGCACCGAAGGTTGCCCTCGAGGGCGCCGCGGCGTCGACGGACGCCGGCGAAGGCTCGGGCAAACCCAAACCCAAACCCAAGCGCGAGCCCACCCGCGCCCCGCGCCCCGCGACCGCCTAGGCCGCACTGTGGCAGTGGACAAGGCGCGCATCGAGGCCGCCGTCGCTGAGATCCTCGCTGCCATCGGGGAGGATCCGGCCCGGCCAGGCCTGGAGACGACGCCGCAGCGGGTCGCGGAGGCCTACGCTGAGATCTTTGCCGGGCTGGAGCAGGACCCGCTGGCGCCCCTGCGGGACACCATCCCGGTCGGACCGGACACGGGGGAACTTGTGCTCCTGCGCAACATCTCGTTCCGTTCCACCTGCGAGCACCACCTGCTTCCGTTCATCGGCACGGCCCACCTGGCTTACCTGCCGAGCGACCGCGTGGTCGGCCTCGGCCGGCTGCCCGCCGTCGTCGAGACCCTCGCGGCGCGCCCCCAGGTGCAGGAACGGCTGACCGAGGAGATCGCGGAGGCGCTGCAGGCCGGCCTGCGGCCCCGGGGAATCCTCGTCGTCCTCGATGCCGTCCACGGCTGCGTGAGCGCCAGGGGCCAGCGGCAGGTCGGCAGCTCGACCGTCACGATGGCATCCCGAGGCGAACTCACCGACCCGGCGGCCCGTGCCGAAATCATCGCGCTGATCGGAGCCGGAGGGTGACTCTGGTCATGGGGGTGCTCAACGTCACACCGGATTCCTTCAGCGACGGGGGCAGGTGGTCGAGCACGGACGCCGCCATCCGGCACGCCCTGACCCTCCAGGGCCAGGGCGCGGACATCATTGACGTCGGTGGTGAGTCCACCCGGCCCGGTGCGACCCGGGTGTCGCCCGCCGAGGAACAATCCCGGGTGATCCCGGTCATCACCGAGCTCACCCGTGCCGGAATCACGGTGAGCGTCGACACGCTGAACTCCGAAACGGCCCTCGCCGCCGCGACGGCCGGCGCGAGCATCATCAACGACGTGTCCGGCGGCCTCGCCGACCCGGAGATGGCGTCCGTGGCGGCTCGCACGGGTGTGCGGTTCGTGGCGATGCACTGGCGGGGGCACGCCCACGAGATGGACGCGCTGGCCTCCTACACGAACGTCGTCACCGACGTGCGAAACGAACTCGCAGAGCGGGTCGGCGCGCTCGTGCGAGCCGGCGTGGCCCGGGAGCGCATCGTGCTCGACCCCGGCCTCGGTTTCTCCAAGCGGCCCGAACACAACTGGCAGGTCCTCGCCCACCTCGCCGCTTTCGACGAGCTCGGCCTTCCGGTGCTCATCGGCGCCTCACGAAAGCGGTTCCTCGCCACGGCGCTCCCGGCCGACGCGCCCGTCCTCGCCCGCGACCTGCCGACCGCCGTGGTCAGCGTGCTGGCGGCCCAGGCCGGGGCGTGGGGGGTTCGCGTGCACGACGTTGCCGGCACGCGGGCGGCCTTGAACGTGCTCGCCCTCGCCGGTTCCGACAGAATGGTCCCATGAGCACCGACTCGATCATTCTCACCGGGCTGCGAGTCAACGCACACCACGGCGTCTACGAGTTCGAGAAGGAGAAAGGCCAGGATTTCGTCATCGACGTCACGGTCTGGCTGGACCTCGCCCGGGTGGGCGACGACGTCAGCCAAACGATCCACTATGGCGAGCTGGCCGTCGAGGTCACCGAAGCCGCCACACGCGACCCGGTCGACTTGATCGAAACCGTCGCCGAGCGGATCGCCGCCGTGGTGCTCGCCCACGAGGCGGCCGAGCGGGTGCAGGTGACGGTGCACAAGCCCGACGCGCCGATCTCGGTGCCGTTCACGGACGTCGCGGTGCGCATCGAGAGAACGCGCTCATGACCCCCGCGCCCGACGCGCCGGTATCCGTCGTGCTCGCCCTCGGCAGCAATCTCGGCGACCGCGCCGCGATCCTGGTCGACGCGGCGAGGGCCATCGCCGACCTCGAGAGGCTCGAAGTGGCCGGCGTCTCACCCGTCTTCGAGAGCGCCGCCGTGAAGCCGGACGGGGTGGACCCCGCCGCGCCGCCGTACCTCAACGCGGTGGTCACCGCACGCTACACCGGCGACCCGCACGAGCTGCTTGACGCGATCAACGCCATCGAGGACGCCCATGGCCGGGTGCGCACCGAGCGGTGGGGGGACCGCACCCTGGACATCGACATCATTGTCTTCGGCGAGCTGGAACTCTCCGACGACCGGCTCACGATTCCTCACCCCCGGGCCTGGCAGCGCGACTTCGTGCTCGCGCCGTGGCTTGCGCTCGACCCTGACGCCGCCATCCCGGGCCGCGGCCGCGTCGACGAGCTGCTCGCGGCGGCCGCGAGCAGCGTGCGTCGGCAGGGTAGCGCGCCGGGCCTGGACGGCCGGCCATGAAACGCAGTAGTCCCACCCCGCTGATCGCCCTCTGGCTGCTCGGCAGTGTCGTCGGCTTCCTCCTGGAAGTCACCGCGGCGGCATCCGGGGCGCCCATCCTCCTGCCGCCCCCGTCGATGGCCGCCACCCTCGCGGTGATCGGCATCGTCGTGGTCGTGCTCGCCTGGCCGATCCGCCAGGCGACGAAAGCGACAAAAGCGACGAAGGGTACCGTGAAGCGCCGCGTCGACCCCTTCAGGGCCATGCGGGTCGCGGTGCTCGCCAAGTCCTCCAGCTTCAGCGGCTCGCTCTTCCTCGGCGGCGGCCTCGGAGTCCTCTTGTACGTCCTTACCCGCACGGTGGTGCCGAACCTGTCCTCGCTCTGGCTCGCCATCGGCACGACAGTCGGCGCGGCCATCCTGCTCGCCGGCGGTCTCGTCGCCGAACACTTCTGCACCCTCCCGCCGGACAAACCGGAGGACGAGCGGCAGGAAGAGGCCGGAGGGCTCCATGCCTGACCAGTCCGGGCGCCTCGACCTCGCCGCCGGCGCCGGCTGGCAGCGCGTCTCCCCCCGCTATGTGGTGGTGGAGATCGTCGGCACGATCGTCGGCGGACTCCTCGCCTGCGCCGCGGCGGCTGCGCTCTGGCTGATGTTCGAGTTTCAGTGGGCGTTGTACGCGGGTGCCGGCGTGGCCGTGATCGCCCTGGTGACCCTGATCCTCGAGCCGCGCCGGGTCCGATCCATCGGCTACCAGCTGCGTCAGGACGACCTCCTGTTCCGCCGCGGCATCATGTTCCAGCGCTTCGTGGCCGTGCCGTACGGTCGGATGCAGCTGGTCGACATCACGCGCGGCCCGGTCGCCCGCTGGCTGGGCCTGGCCGATCTCAAACTCGTGACCGCGGCGGCGACAACCGGCGTCGCGATCCCCGGCCTCACCGAGGAAGACGCGGAGAGCCTCCGCGATCGGCTCGTCGACCTGGCCGAAAGCCGCCGGGCCGGACTGTGAGCTCGCTGGCCGACGGCGAGTGGCATCGACTCCACCCGGCGACTCCGCTCCTCCGCGGGGGCATCTTCGTTTTCGCGGCCATCGGATTCATCCTGGCGAACCTGCGCGAACGCGTACTCGACGTCGTCTTCGGCATCCCGGTCGGCAGCGCCGATCCGCTGGAGGAGATCTACCGCCGCGGGTCGGTCGGCTGGGCCCTGCTCGCCGTGGCCGGCGCTCTCGTCGTCATCCTGATCGCGTTCTCGCTCAGTTGGCGGGCGCACACCTTCCGGGTGAACGACGAGATCGTCGAGGTGCGCAGCGGGATCGTCTTCCGGAGCAACCGCAAGGCGCGGCTCGACCGGATCCAGGGCGTCAACATTGAACGCCCCCTCATCCCGCGGCTGTTCGGCGCCGCCAAGCTCGAAGTGAGCGTCGCCGGGCAGGACGCCAATGTCCCGCTGGCGTACCTCGGCTCGGCCCGGGCGGACGAGCTCCGCCACGACATCCTGCGCCTCGCGTCCGGCGCCCGCCGACCCGCCGCGGAGTCCGTCGAGCCTGCTCGGGAGCCGGGCGAGGGCCCCTCGGAACCCGGGGTGACGGTGGGCGGCTTCGCCCGCGACCGCGTCGTCGAGTTCCTGGCGCCGGAGCTCGACCCGGATGCCGCCCCGCCGGAGTCCGTCGTGCGGATCCCTCCCGCCAGGCTGTTCGGTTCGATCGTGCTCAGCGGCTTCACCGTCTTCCTCCTCGTCGGGGTCATCGCGCTCGCGGTCGGCGGCGCAATCGGCAGCAGCGGGTGGCTGCCGATCGCGATCGTTCCCGCCCTGATCGGCAGCGCGGGGTACTTCCTCTCCCGGCTGACCAGGTCGCTGCGCTTCAGCATCGCGGGCACCCCGGACGGCGTGCGGGTGGGCTTCGGCCTTCTCTCCACGAGCAACGAGACCCTTCCGCCGGGTCGGGTCCACGCGATCGGGATCTCGCAGCCGCTGCTCTGGCGGCCCTTCGGCTGGTGGCAGGTGCGGATCAACAAGGCCGGCCGTTCCGTGAGCCAGGGCGCTGCCGGCGAGGCCGGCACCACGGTGCTGCCGGTCGGCACCGCAGCCGACGTCGCCAGGGTGCTCGAACTCATCCTTCCCGGGTACACCGGCGAGGAGCAGGGCGCCGTGATCGAGAGCGGGATGCACTCGAAGGGCGGCAGCGACGGCTTCATCAATGCCCCGCGGCGCGCCGCCTGGCTGCGGCCGTTCTCCTGGCGGCGCACCGGGTACACGCTCTCCGCCGGCGCAGTGGTGCTCCGCCGCGGGATCGTCTCCCGCGAACTCATCCTCGTGCCGCTGGCCCGGCTGCAGAGCGTGCGCATCGACCAGGGACCGGTGAGGCGGATGCTCGGCCTCGCGTCCGCACGCCTGCACACCGTGGCCGGCCCCGTGTCGGCATCCCTCGCCGTCGTCGATGCCGAGGAGGCGGTGCGTCTGTTCGAGGCGGTCGCGGCGGGCGCGGTCAGCTGCGCCACCTCCGATACCAGCCATCGCTGGAACCACCCGACAGGAGTCTTCGAATGACCCAACGCCCCGGACGACTCGGAGTCGGCATCATCGGCGCCGGCCGCGTCGGCCCCATCCTCGGCGCGGCCCTGGCCGGCGCCGGCCATGCCATCGTCGGCATTTCCGCCATCTCGCAGGAGAGCCGCGACCGGGCGGAAGCGATTCTCCCGCTCGTGCCGATCCTGACCGTGCCGCAGATCGTCGAGCGCAGCGAGCTCGTGATCATCGCCGTGCCGGACGCCCAGCTCGAAAGCCTCATCGCGGGCCTCGCGGCCACGGACACCTGGCAGCCGGGGCAGCTCGTGCTGCACACCTCGGCGCGATTCGGCACGGCCGTCCTCGCCCCTGCCCGGGCGGGCGGCGCCATCCCGCTGGCGATCCACCCGGCCATGACCTTCACCGGAACGAGCATCGACATCGCGCGCCTGGCCGACAGCTACTTCGCCGTGACGGCCCCGACTCCGGTACTGCCGATCGCGCAGGCGCTCGTCGTGGAGATGGGCGGCGAACCCGTGGTCGTCTCCGAAGGGGACCGGCCGAGCTACGCCGAGGCGGTGGAGACCGCGACTGCGTTCTCGACCGCGATCGTCGAGCAGGCTACGCGCATACTGGAGGGGATCGGAATCGAACGGCCGGGCGCGGTCATCGCACCGCTCGTTCGGTCCGCCATCGAGAATGCGCTGGCGCGCACGAGCCCCGACACCCTCGACCTGTCCGATTTCAGCCCCGATCCGAACTACCCGGAGGACGAGTGAGCCCGCCCATACCAGAGGTGATCGGCACGATCGCCGAGCTCCGCGACCGACTCAGCCTCACGACGCAGAACTTCGCCGTGGCCGGAGCCGATACCCGGGTGGTGCTGGTGCCGACCATGGGCGCCCTGCACGCCGGCCACCTGGCCCTCGCCCGTCGGGCCCGCGAACTGGGCGACACTGTGGTCGTATCGGTCTTCGTAAACCCGCTGCAGTTCGGTGCCGGCGAAGACCTCGACCAGTATCCCCGCACGCTCGACGCGGACGTGTCAGCCCTGGCCGAGCTGGGGGTGCCCTACGTGTTCGCTCCGACCGCGCAGGAGATGTACCCGGACGGCGCGGCCGAGACGCGGGTGGGCGCCGGGCCCGTCGGGTCGCTCTACGAGGGCGCCGCACGGCCGGGACACTTCGACGGGATGCTCACGGTCGTCGCCAAGCTGATCAACATCGTCGATCCCGACGCCGTCGTGTTCGGGCAGAAGGACGCGCAGCAGGTTCACCTGATCGAACGGATGGTCGCCGAGCTCAACTTCCGGGCGTCCGTCGATGTGGTGCCGACGGTGCGTGAGGAGGGCGGCCTGGCTCTCTCCAGCCGCAATCAGTACCTCGACCCCGTGCAGCGGGAGAGCGCCCGCTCGCTCTCGGCCGGCCTCGCCGCGGCGGCATCCGTCGCCTCCCAGGGCGCCCCGGCCGCGCTCGCCGCCGCGCACGCGGTCATCGACGCCCAACCACTCGTTAAGCTTGACTATCTCGTTGTCGTGCACCCGCAGACCTTCCTTCCGGTCGACGACGACTACCGCGGGCCGGCCAGGATGCTGGTTGCCGCGCTGGTCGGCACCACCAGGCTCATCGACAACGTCCCCCTCGACATCACCTAACCAACCACTGCCGACCGGCCGGGCCCCGCCCGTGCCGCAGGCCGACGGAGAACCATGAGCGAGCACCACGACGCAGCCCCTGCGGTCAGCACCGACGAGATCACCGACGAGATCACCGACGAAATCACCGAGCAGAAGGCCGTGCGCCTGGCCAAGCGCGAGCGGTTGAACGCCGCCGCGACGGGCCCCGGCGGCGGCGCGTACCCGGTCTCGGTGCCCGTGACCGACACCATCCCGGCCGTGCGCGCGCGCTACGGCGAGCTCGAAGCGGATGCCACAACCGGCGTCACGGTCGGCCTCGCCGGCCGGATCGTGCACCTGCGCAACACCGGCAAGCTGTGCTTCGCGAGCCTGCAGGCCGGCGACGGCAGCCGGATCCAGGCCATGGTCTCGCTCGGCGAGGTGGGGGAGGCCTCGCTGGCCGACTGGAAGGACCTCGTCGACCTCGGCGACCACGTCTTCGTCTCCGGCGAGGTGATCTCCTCCCGCCGCGGCGAGCTGTCGATCATGGTCACCGAGTGGCAGGTCGCGGCCAAGGCCGTGCTGCCGTTGCCGAACCTGCACAGCGAGCTGAGCGAGGAGACCCGGGTGCGCAGCCGCTACCTCGACCTCATCGCCAGGGAGCAGGCCCGCCGCAACGTGGTGCAGCGCTCGCAGGCCGTGGCCAGCCTCCGGGCGACGTTCACCGCGCGCGACTTCATCGAGATCGAGACGCCGATGCTGCAGGTCATGCACGGCGGAGCATCCGCCCGCCCGTTCGCCACCCACAGCAACGCGTTCGACACCGAGTTGTTCCTGCGCATCGCGCCGGAGCTCTTCCTCAAGCGCGCCGTCGTCGGCGGTATCGACCGCGTCTACGAAATCAACCGCAACTTCCGCAACGAGGGCGCCGACTCCACGCACTCGCCGGAGTTCTCGATGCTCGAGGCGTACGAGGCGTACGGCGACTACAACTCGATCGCGGACCTGACGCAGACCCTGATCCAGGATGCCGCGTTCGCGATCTCCGGTTCGCACGTCGTGACCTGGGCCGACGGCACCGAGTTCGACCTCGGCGGCGGCTGGGACCGGATCAGCATGTACGACAGCCTCTCCGCAGCGGTGGGTGTCGCGATCTCCCCGGAGACGTCGATCGCCCAGCTCAAGGCCCTCGCCGACCGCGAGGGTGTCGACATTGACCACCCCATCCACGGCAAGTACGTCGAGGAGTTGTGGGAGCACTTCGTCAAGGGCGGGCTCACCCGCCCCACGTTCGTGATGGACTTCCCCGTCGACACGAGCCCGCTGGTGCGCGGCCACCGCAGCATCGCCGGAGTCGTGGAGAAGTGGGACCTGTACGTGCGCGGCTTCGAGCTGGCAACCGGCTACTCCGAGCTCGTCGACCCGGTCGTGCAGCGGGAGCGATTCGTCGAGCAGGCCAGGCTGGCCGCCGGCGGCGACCCCGAAGCGATGCGCCTCGACGAGGAGTTCCTGCGCGCGCTGGAATACGGCATGCCCCCGACCGGCGGTATGGGGATGGGCATCGACCGGCTGCTGATGGCCCTGACCGGCCTCGGCATCCGGGAGACAATCCTGTTCCCGCTAGTGAAGTGAGATTCTGATGAGCTATCTGCCCAAGGACGAGCTGAAGCCGGAAGACGGCAAAAAGGGGCCGTCGACGAACCGGATCATCGTCTGGGTGGTCGTCAGCGGCGTCGGCCTCTACCTGATCGTTTCCGGCGTCTACGGGATCCTGACCAAGTAACGACGACACCCCGCGAACCCGCAGTTGTGCGCGTTATAGCGACGTTTTAGCGCGCACAACTGCGTTTTCGCGGGGTACCCTAGGAGGACTATGGATGATTTCTGGGCCAACGCACTGGGGTCGCTCGCGCCCACCGTTTTGATCGGACTCGTTTTCTGGTTCGTGATGCGCGCCATCATCCATGCCGACCGCACCGAACGGAAGGCCTACGCGCAGATCGAAGCCGAAGAGCGCGCCAAACTCGGCCTCGCCTCGCACGACAAACCCGCCAACTAGGCCCGCATGCCCGACATCAACGGCACGACAATCATCGTCGCGCTGGCCGTGCTCGTGGACTTCGTCATCCGCGTCATCGCCATCATCGTCGTGCCCCGCAATCGCCGGCCCACCTCGGGCATGGCCTGGCTGCTCGCCATCTTCTTCCTCCCCTACATCGGCATTCTGCTCTTCCTCCTGATCGGCTACCGCACCCTGCCCAGGCGGCGCCTGGCCATGCAGGCGGAAATCAACCAGTTCATCATCGACAGCACCGACGGCATGGAACTGGTGCGGCGCGACCATGTGTGGCCGACCTGGCTGGAATCCGTTGTCGAGCTGAACCGCAACCTGGGCGCCATGCCGCTCGTCGGAGACAACACCGCCCGGCTGCTCGGCGACTACGAGGCCACATTCGCCGCGATGGTCAGCGACATCGACAAGGCCCGCAAGTACGTCAACGTCGAGTTCTACATCCTCGCCCTCGATCCCACCACCGCGCCGTTCTTCGACTCGCTCAAGCGGGCCGTCGACCGGGGCGTCACCGTGCGCGTGCTGATGGACCACATCCAATCCAAGCGCCAGGTCGGCTACAAGGAAACCATCCGCTGGCTCACCGAGGCCGGTGTCGAATGGGAGCTGATGCTGCCGCTGCAGCCGCTCAAGGGGAAGTGGCAGCGGCCCGACCTGCGCAACCACCGCAAGCTGCTGATCGTGGACGGCACGGTCGGGTTCATGGGATCGCAGAACATCATCGACCGCACCTACAACGCGCCCCGGAACATCCGGCGCGGGCTCAAGTGGAAAGACCTGATGACCCGCCTCGAGGGGCCGATTGTCGCCGGGCTCAACGCGATCTTCATCACCGACTGGTACAGCGAAACGAACGACCTGCTGACCCGGGAAATCCACCCGGTGCGGCAGCAACCACTGTCCCAGGCGCTGGACTGCCAGCTCGTGCCCAGCGGGCCCGGCTTCGTGCGCGAGAACAACCTCCGGCTGTTCCTGGCCCTGCTCTACTACGCACAGGAACGCATCATCATCACCAGCCCGTACTTCGTGCCGGACGAGTCGATCATGTACGCGATCACGACGGCCACGCAGCGGGGCCTGCATGTCGAGCTGTTCGTCTCCGAGATCGGCGACCAGGCGCTCGTCCACCACGCCCAGCGCTCGTACTACGAGGAGTTGCTGCGCGCCGGAGTGCACGTCTACCTCTACAAGGCGCCCTACGTGCTGCACGCCAAGCACTTCACGATCGACGACGACGTCGCGGTGATCGGGTCCAGCAACATGGACATGCGATCGTTCAGCCTCAACTTCGAGATCTCGCTCATGGTGCGCGGCAAGTCGTTCGTTCAGGAAATGCGCTCCGTGGAAGACGGCTACCGGGCCGACAGCCGCGAACTCACCCTTGAGGAGTGGATGCGGCAGCCGCTGCGCTCCACCGTGCTCGACAATCTCGCCCGGCTGACCTCCGCCGTCCAGTAGCGGGCGGCCGCTCAGCCGCGGGCGTCGGGTGGGCCCGGGGTGAGGATCGGCTCCGCGGCCCCGGGGGCCGCCGTGACCGGCACGCCCGGCTCCACCGGCGGGCGCCGCAGCACCTCGAGCAGCAGGATGACAATCAGGGCCAGGACGGCGGTCCACAGGATGATGGCGGGCGTCAACGGCCGTACGAACAGCGCCACCGCGCCGGCCGCAAGCGCCACCGCGATCCGCACGTAACGGCTCGCCCGGTGCAGCCAC
This sequence comes from Cryobacterium sp. TMT1-2-1, assembly GCF_004403955.1. NCBI lineage: Bacteria > Bacillati > Actinomycetota > Actinomycetes > Micrococcales > Microbacteriaceae > Cryobacterium > Cryobacterium sp. TMT1-2-1. Next base: position 22,402 of record NZ_SOHC01000051.1, on the reverse strand, counting down.
TCGCCGAACGGACCGGTGCTCACCCCGCTGCTCTCCATCGAGGCGCGAATGCGCGCGGCCGTGCCCGTGGCGAACCGGCGCACGACGGCGCCCAGGAAGAGGATGCGACCGATCACGATGCCGGCGCGCAGGAGCACCATCGCGAGGGCGAGGCTGAGGCCGGCCCAGATCAAGGCCCGGGTCCGGCGCCGGGCGACGATGACGCCGGCCGCGAGGAGCAGGACGCTGGCCCAGGGGAGTACGAAGCCGAGGATGTTGAGGAGCTGGTAGGCCGCGCGTACCTGCACCAGCGCATCCGACTGGGCGATCGGAATGGTGCGGTCGACCTCGGGGATCCTCTCGGCCAGCGTGAAACCCTGCGCGACGAGTTGCTTCTTGACCGCGCCCAGGACGGGCGCCAGCTGGATGCCCATCGCCGGCCTCGCCGATCACCAGGGCAGCCGACTCGTCGCCTTGCAGGGCTGCCACGAGCTGGCTGGGGCTGACCCGCAGCGCCTCCTCCCAGACCCGCGCGAAGGCCTCGGGGGTGACGACCTTCTCGGCCGCCGTTCGGATGAGGGAGCGGACGCCCTCCACGGCAGGTTGCTCGAGCAGCCGGAGTGCGGCTTCGGCGCGGGGCGGAAGGTCGAGCGCCGAGAGCCCGTCGAAGAGGTCGGACGTGACCGTTTCGAAGTCCACCTGTCTTTCGATCGCAACGACGATCTCGTCGACGAGGAATGCCTGAAAGGCGGGGTCTTCGGCGAGCGGGGCGAGGGTCGCCACAAAGAGGGAGGTGTCCGTGACCTCCGCCTTCGTCCAGAACGCGACCACCGCGACGGGCGCGAGCAGGGCCCCCAGCGCAATCAGCAGAATGGCGAAGAACCCGCGAACCCTGCCCCGCGCTCGCGTGCGGGGCCGCGCCGCGAGCGCCCCGGATTCCACCTGGCCCCGCAGGCGGGCGTTCTCCGCGGTCAGGCGGGGGATCTCATGCTCGGGGTTCTCGGTGCGATTCATCGCAGCACTCTCGCGCTTGCCCCACGCTTCGTCGCGCCATTATTTGCGCGGGTATGACTACTCGCAAGGGCAGACGGGGCCCGCGGCCGACCGTGGCCTCGGCTCCGCGCGAGCGTCATCCGTCACGCCTAGGGCGAACAAGCGCCTGCAACCCAGTTTCGCTGGTTACTCTCGATGTATCGGCGCCACAACTGCCCCTGGCGCCAAGGGAGTAATCATGTTCGAGAGATTCACCGACCGAGCTCGTCGCGTCGTCGTTTTGGCCCAGGAAGAGGCCAAGATGCTCAACCACAACTACATCGGCACCGAGCACATCCTGCTCGGGCTGATCCACGAGGGTGAAGGCGTCGCCGCGAAGGCCCTCGAGAGCCTGGGCATTTCGCTCGACGCCGTGCGCGAGCAGGTGCAGGACATCATCGGCCAGGGCCAGCAGCAGCCGACCGGGCACATCCCGTTCACGCCGCGCGCCAAGAAGGTGCTCGAGCTCAGCCTCCGCGAGGCGCTGCAGCTCGGCCACAACTACATCGGCACCGAGCACATCCTGCTCGGCCTCATCCGCGAGGGCGAAGGCGTTGCCGCCCAGGTGCTGGTCAAACTCGGCGCCGACCTCAACCGGGTGCGCCAGCAGGTCATCCAGCTCCTCTCCGGCTACCAGGGCAAGGAGCAGGTGCAGGTGGGTGCCAACGAGCAGCCGGCCGGCGCCGCGGGCAGCCAGATCCTCGACCAGTTCGGCCGCAACCTCACCCAGTCCGCACGCGACAACAAGCTCGACCCGGTCATCGGACGCGAGAAGGAAATCGAGCGGGTCATGCAGATCCTCTCCCGTCGCACGAAGAACAACCCCGTGCTGATCGGTGAACCCGGCGTCGGCAAGACAGCCGTGGTCGAGGGCCTCGCCCAGGCCATCGTCAAGGGCGATGTCCCGGAGACGCTGAAGGACAAGCAGCTCTACTCGCTCGACCTCGGTTCGCTCATCGCCGGCAGCCGCTACCGCGGTGACTTCGAGGAGCGCCTGAAGAAGGTCACCAAGGAGATCCGCACCCGCGGCGACATCATCGTCTTCATCGACGAGATCCACACCCTCGTCGGTGCGGGAGCCGCCGAGGGCGCGATCGACGCGGCCTCCATCCTCAAGCCGCTGCTCGCCCGCGGTGAGTTGCAGACCATCGGCGCGACCACGCTCGATGAGTACCGCAAGCACTTCGAGAAGGATGCCGCCCTCGAGCGTCGCTTCCAGCCGATCCAGGTCAACGAGCCGTCGTTGCCGCACACGATCAATATCCTCAAGGGGCTGCGCGACCGGTACGAGGCGCACCACAAGGTGTCCATCACCGACGGAGCCCTCGTGGCCGCGGCGAACCTCGCCGACCGCTACGTCTCCGACCGCTTCCTGCCGGACAAGGCCATCGACCTGATCGACGAGGCCGGCGCACGCCTCCGCCTCTCGATCCTGTCGAGCCCGCCCGAGCTGCGCGAATTCGACGAGAAGATCGCCGTGGTCCGTGCCGCCAAGGAAACCGCCATCGAGGAACAGGACTTCGAGAAGGCCGCAAGCCTGCGCGACGAGGAGAAAAACCTCCTCGGCGAGCGTCTGCGCCTCGAGAAGAAGTGGAAGTCGGGCGACGTCAAGACGACCGCGGTCGTCGACGAGGGCCTGATCGCCGAGGTTCTCGCGCAGGCCACCGGCATCCCGGTCTTCAAGCTCACCGAGGAAGAGTCCTCGCGGCTCGTCTTCATGGAGAAGGCCCTGCACCAGCGCGTCATCGGCCAGGAGGAAGCCATCTCGGCCCTCGCCAAGACGATCCGTCGCACCCGTGCCGGGCTCAAGGACCCGAAGCGCCCGAGCGGTTCGTTCATCTTCGCCGGCCCCACCGGCGTCGGCAAGACCGAGCTGGCCAAGGCGCTCGCCGAGTTCCTGTTCGACGACGAGGCCGCCATGATCTCGCTCGACATGAGCGAGTACGGCGAGAAGCACACCGTCTCCCGGCTGTTCGGTGCCCCTCCCGGGTTCGTCGGTTTCGAAGAGGGCGGCCAGCTCACCGAGAAGGTGCGCCGCAAGCCGTTCAGCGTGGTGCTGTTCGACGAGATCGAGAAGGCACACCCCGACATCTTCAACTCGCTCCTCCAGATCCTGGAAGAGGGCCGGCTGACGGATGGCCAGGGTCGCGTCGTCGACTTCAAGAACACCGTGATCATCATGACGACCAACCTCGGCACGAAGGACATCAGCGGCGGACCCGTCGGTTTCCAGCTCGAGGGCGACACCTCGACGGGCTACGACCGGATGGCCGGCAAGGTGAAGGAAGAGCTGAAGAAGAACTTCAAGCCCGAGTTCCTCAACCGCGTCGACGAGATCATCGTCTTCCCTCAGCTGTCCAAGCCGGAACTGCTGCAGATCGTGGACCTGTTCATCAAGCGCCTGAGCGACCGCCTGCTCGACCGCGACATGACCGTCGAGCTCACCCTCCCTGCCAAGGAGCGGCTGATCGAGGTCGGCTTCGACCCCGCGCTCGGCGCCCGGCCGCTGCGCCGCGCGGTGCAGCACGAAATCGAGGACCGCTTGTCGGAGAAAATCCTGCAGGGCGAGCTCAATGCGGGCGACCACGTGCACGTGGACTTCCAGGCCGGCGAGTTCGTCTTCACGACGACCGTGCGCGAGTCGGCCGTCGGGATCGGCGTCAACGCGACCGCCAGCATCGGCACCGGGTCGGGCACACCCGACCTCGCGGTGACCAGCGAGTAGTCCGGCACCCGGGGCAACTCACGGGAAGGGGCCCGGCGGAGCAATCCGCGGGCCCCTTCGGCTTTCGTCATGAGGGCGGGGGAGCGGAGCGGAATCCGTAGACTGGACGTTCCGGGTGAGAACGACGAGAGAGGGCCGAGCGTGCCAGCGCAGGACCACGCAGGGCAGGACCACGCAGTGCAGGGCTACTCGGTGCGCCGGGCGCGCACCAGTGATGTGCCGCGCATCCAGGCGCTCGTCGAGCCGCTCATCCAGGAGGGCATCCTGCTCGGTAAAGACCGGGTCGTCTTCTACGAAGCCGTCCAGGAATTCCGGGTGGCCGAGGACGCCGAGGGGCGCCTGATCGGCTGCGGCGCCCTGCACGTGATGTGGGAGGACCTCGCCGAGGTGCGCACCCTGGCCGTGTCGGCGGACTGGCTCGGCCACGGCGTCGGCCACGCGCTGCTGGACCGCCTCGAGGCGGATGCCCGCGAACTCGGCCTGAGCCGTCTGTTCTGCCTGACCTTCGAGGTGCCGTTCTTCAGCCGGCACGGTTTCGTCGACATGGGCTCCGAGACCGTCGATCCCGCCGTGTACGCCGAACTCGTGCGATCACACGATGAGGGCGTCGCGGAATTCCTCGACCTCGCGCGGGTCAAGCCGAACACGCTCGGCAACACCCGCATGGTCAAGCGTCTGGCCTGAACCATTCCGCCGACACGCACGCCATTACCGGGCAGCGGCGCGACGGCTCGTTAACCTTGGGGCATGTCGACGACAAAGAACTCCGGTGGTCGCCAGTCCAGCACCGTGTACCGGCGCCGCCGCCTCATGGTGGGGCTGGGCCTGCTGGCCGTGCTCGTCATCATCGTCCTCATCATCGTGAAGCCCGGTTCCAGCCGCGGCGAACCGGTCGACCCCACGCCGCCGGCCGCGTCCGCTTCCGCCCCCGCGACGGATGCCGCGCCGAAGCCGACCCCGGAACCCGCGGTCGCGGGCGCCCCCTGCGTTGCCGCCCATGTGCAGGTCGAAGCGATTACCGATGCGGTCAAGTATGAGCCGGGCAAGTTGCCCCAGCTCTCCCTGAGTGTCACCAACACCGGCGACACCTCCTGCACCATCAACGCCGGAACCTCCAAGCAGGTCTTCACGATCTCGAGCGGCAAGGACGTTTACTGGACATCCACCGACTGCCAGCAGGACTCGGCCGACCAGGCGGTCCTGCTCGAGCCCGGCGACCCGATCAGTTCGACCACGCCTGTCGCCTGGCAGCGTGTGCGCTCGGCGAAGGACACCTGCGACGCGGCCACCCGCGACGCGGCGCCGGCCGGTGGTGCGTCGTACCACCTGCGGGTCAGCGTCGACGGAATCGAATCCGAGACGCCGAAGCAGTTCCTGCTGTACTGAGGTCCGTGCCGCTGCACCGAGCGATCGTTCGCTCACGGCAGGTGCTTTCGCTTGGACCTGCAGCGGCGCCGGCTGGTTGAATGGATTGGTGACCGAACCCACTCCTCCCACCCGTTCCGAGCCCCTCGCCGCGGCCCTCGCCGCGCAGGACGTCGTCGCCGTGGCCTACGCCCTGCGCAACGACGTGATCATCGTTCCGCAACTCGTCGTCAACGGTCGGGCCGAGCAGGTTCGGGTCTTCGGCCGCGAAGGCTCGGACAAGCGGATGCTGCTGCTCTTCTCGTCGACCGAGAACTACGCCCGGATGCTGCCGGACGACCCCGACCCTCGGGTCATGGTCGGCGACGCGCAGTGGCTGCGCGAGTTCCTCACCGTGCACGAGCAAACGCTGGAAATGGTGTTCTTCGACATCGCCGGTCCGCATGTGATGCAGGCCGCCCCGGCGGACCTGATGCGGGCGCTCGGACCGCTCCCCGCGGAGGGCGAGGGCGGGGAATAATCGCCCCCACGGGTAGGCGGGGCGGTGCCGCTCGCATCCGTGCTGGCGGTGTCGGCCTAAAAGGCCCGGTCGAGCTCGGCCTCGCGGTCGGGCACGCCGGTGGCCAGCGCCTGGCTTACGGCGGTGGCGATCGATCCGCTCGCGACGTCGATGCGGGTCGTGAAGCCCAGTCGCACGCCCTCGCCGGCGCGCTGCGTCGCCGCGGAGACGGCGCGGATCTCGCCGGCCAGGCTGATCTCCCCGAACGCGGCCACGGTGTGTGCGATCGGACGGTCCCGCACCGCCGACGCGATGGCCAGGGCGATCGCCAGGTCGGCGGCAGGCTCGGTGAGACGGATGCCGCCGACCGTCGACACGTAGACATCCATTCCGCCCAGTTGCAGGCCGGCGCGTTTCTCGAGCACGGCCAGGAGCATGGCCACCCGTGAAGGGTCGACGCCGTTCGTCACCCTGCGGGGGTTCGGAGCCTGGCTCGCCACGACGAGGGCCTGCACCTCGACGGGCATCGCCCGCCGACCCTCGAGGGCGACCGTGACGCAGGTGCCGGAGACCGGATCGGTGCCTCGGCTGAGGAAGAGCCCGCTCGGGTCGGGCACCTCGGCGATGCCGTCGCCGGTCATCTCGAAGCAGCCCACCTCGTCGGTGGGCCCGAACCGGTTCTTGAGCGCGCGCACGAACCGCAGCGCCGTCTGCCGGTCGCCCTCGAACTGGCAGACCACGTCGACCAGGTGTTCGAGCAGCCGCGGCCCCGCGATCGAGCCGTCCTTGGTCACATGGCCCACGAGCAGGATGGGCAGGTTGCGGTCCTTGGCCACGCGAATGAGGGTGGATGCCACCTCCCGCACCTGGCTGGGCATGCCCGCGAGGCCGTCGGAGAGCGAACTGGCGACCGTCTGCACCGAGTCGACGATGACGAGGTCGGGCTTCACCGCGTCGATCTGGCCGAGGATGGTGGCGAGGTCGGTCTCGGCGGCGATGTACAGCTCGGGCTGGAGCGCGCCGGTGCGTTCGGCCCGGAGGCGCACCTGGCTCACGGACTCCTCGGCGCTCACGTAGAGCACGCGGGACTTGGCGGCCGCCGCCTTCGACGCGACCTCGAGCAGGAGCGTGGACTTGCCGACGCCGGGCTCACCGCTCAGCAGGATCACCGAGCCGGGAACGATGCCGCCGCCGAGCACCCGGTCGAATTCGTTGATGCCGGTGGGCCAGTGCGCGACCGAGGTCGTGTCGACGTGCGTGATGGGCCGGGCGATGCCGTCGCCGGTTACCGTCGTCGGCTTGACAGAGCGGCCGATCCCGGCCTTTTCTGCGGCGTCGAGAACGGTGCCCCACTGCTGGCACTCGCCGCAGCGACCCGCCCATTTCGGGGTGGTCCAGCCGCACTCTGTGCAGCGGAAAGTCGAGAGGGGCTTGGCCATGCCAGCGAGCCTAGCCGGGGCCACCGACGCCGGGTTGCGCGTCGGCGCTGGCCTGGGGAATCCGACGCGCGATGTCGGCGCTGAGTTCGGGCAGGAACGCTTCGGCCCAGACCCGGTAGCCGCGGTCGTTGGGGTGGAAGAAGTCGTTCGCGAACTGGGTGGCGACGCTCCGCAGGCCCTGCCGTTTGGTCGTCGTGTGCAGCGGAACCACGCTCAGCCCGAACTCCGCCGCGACGCCGCGCAGGATGCCGTTGGCCTCGGCCACCTTGCGCTCGTTGTGGGGCAGGTGGAAGCACGGCAGGTCGGCGACGATCGCATGGGCGGGGAGGGCTGCGAAGATCTGCCGGATCCCGGTCTCGAAGAGCGTGGCATCCCACAGCGCGATGTCGTTTGCACCGATGGCGATCGTGACAACGTCGGGGTCGAGTTTCACGAAGCGCGGCAGCTGGTCGCGCACGGCCAGGTGCACGGTGGCGCCGGACACGCTGAGGTTGATCACCCGCACGGTGCGCTCGGTGCTCAGGCGGATGTGATCGGCCAGGATCCCGACGTACCCCCGGTTGGGCTTGCTCGCGCCGATGCCCTGCGCCGCGCTGTCACCGATGGCGACGTAGAGCAGCTCGCCCTTCTCCTTGGCGTGATCCCTCCACCACTGCGAGTGGATCGGCAGGGTCTCGTTCAGCACTGCCGCGTTCTCGGCCAGCCGGAGGCGGAACTTCTTGTAGTTGAACGTGGCGGCAGCACCGATTCCTGCCGCCGCAGCCACGGTGCCGGCGGTCAGGACGAGGGAGCGGAGTCGCTGGTTCAGGGATATCACCCGCCGAGAATACAACCCTGCTCTGGGCATCCGCTGATTGGCGGCTGGGCGCGTGCTCGCGCGGATTCGCGCCGGGACGTCCGACTCAACTACAATCGACCCCGGTACCGTGTCCGAGCGGCCGAAGGTGCAACTCTCGAAAAGTTGTGTGGGGGAGACTCCACCGTGGGTTCAAATCCCACCGGTACCGCCACGGGGGTTGTTCTTAGAACTGGTTGATTCTGTTCCAAGAACTCGTCCCAAAACGAATGGCCTCCGAGATTTCGGAGGCCATTTGTCGTTTCCGGATAGCGGGAGCGGATGATCTTCAAGCTTGTCCGCTGGCCCGCGTAAATTCCGCACCTTTTGCAGAACCGGGCTATAGCTTCAGCGGCCAGGGCTATCTCAGCCGGCTGAGGCCGGTCCGGCATCATCCCAGCCGGGGCTGTCCAGCGTCTCGCGGTTTGCCGGTGGACTTCCCCGCACGAGGTTGCTCGTTTTTCTGCGTACATCGACCACCGAGGGTGCGGCTGACTCGGGCACGTCACATAGTGAAATGCGCCGCACGGCCGGTCCCGTCGCGCGAGTGCCCATGTAACATCATCGGTGAACGACAGGGGAGCGCTTCACTGCGCTGAGAGTGCGGGAAGCCGCAGACCCTCGAACCTGCTCCGGTTAGCACCGGCGAAGGGAGTCGGGAAATCTCACGTGCCTTCGTGCCGTGCCCCGCCGGGCTTGCCCGGGCGAGCGCGGCCTGAGGGAACGTCCCCGCGGTATCCATCGGAATCCACGGGAACAGGAACAACATGACTACGCAAGACACGACGGTTCGGGACGCATCGTCGCCCGGTGCACCCAAGAGCACCATACTCGCCTCCGGCCGGCTGACCGCCTGGCGCGGGGTCGACCTGATCACCGCCGCCATGCTCGCCGTGGCGTTCGGTGTCGCCTTCTGGGGATTCGACACGTTCATCTACCCGCTGCTCAGCGTCGTGACCGTCGGCTTTCCCCCGGCGGGTGAGCTCTCGCTCGGCGTCTGGCTGATCCCTGCCGTCGTCGGCGGACTGGTCATCCGGCGCCCAGGCGCCGCGCTCTTCACCGAGCTCGTCGCGGCCAATGTCGAGCTATTGCTGGGCAACGGGTGGGGAGTCGCCGTGCTCCTGTCCGGACTGCTGCAGGGCCTCGGCGTCGAGCTGGTGCTCGCCCTGGTTCGCTGGCGGCGCTTTGGCGCCGCAACGGCCGTGCTCGGCGGCGTCGCCGCCGCGATCCTGGAAATCGTCGGCTACGAATGGTGGGCGTACACGGCCGATTACTCCCCGGCATGGAAGCTCGCCTACCTCGCCTGCGGTGTCGCGTCCGGCGCCCTGATCGCGGGCCTCGGCGGCCTGGCACTCGTGCGGGCGCTCGCCCGCTCCGGTGCCCTCAATGCCTTCCCTGCCGGCCAGGAATTCCGTGAGTCCCGCGCGACCCGCTGACCGGCCCGCGCCCGCCGCTCCGCCGCACCGCCCGCCGCGCGCGCGCGGAGCGCGGGTGGAGGTGCACGAGCTGACCTGGCGCCCGTTCGGGCGTGCAACGCCGGTCCTGCACGACGTGACCCTGCAGATCGAGGAGGGGCAGCGCATCCTGCTGGCCGGACCGAGCGGCTCCGGTAAGTCGACCCTGCTGCGCGCGCTGGCCGGCGTGCTCACCACGACGGATGCCGGCGACCTCGCCGGATCGATCGGCGTCGACGGCCGGGACCCGCACCTGCATGGCGCCCCGGCCGGGCTGCTCGTGCAGGACCCGGCGGACGCGATGGTCGCCCCTCGAGTGGGACGCGAGGTGGCCTTCGGCCCGGAGAACGCCGGCCTGCCCCTGGAGCAGATCTGGACCGCGGTGCAGCAGGCGCTGGACGCGGTCGGGTTCCCCTATGGCCCGGACCATCCGGTGGACGCGGTGTCCGGCGGCGAGGCGCAACGCCTCGCGCTCGCCGGCGTGCTCGCACTGGCCCCCCGGCTCGTGCTGCTCGACGAACCCACCTCGATGCTCGACCGCTCGGCCGCGGACACGGTGCGCGCGGCGATCTGGGTGGCGGGCCGCGCCTCGGGCGCCACGATGGTGCTGGTCGAACACCAACTCGACCCCTGGCTCGACGAGGTCGACCGGGTGATCATCCTGGACGCCGACGGAAGAATCAGCGCAGACGGCACCGTTGCGGAGACGCTGCTGGAGCGCGGCGCGGCGCCGGCATTGCAGGGTGTCTGGGCTCCGGGCCTCCCGGCCCCGGTTCCCCGCGGGTTGCCTCCGGAGTTGTGCCTTCCGGCTTTGCCGGGCGGGCCGGTCGGTTCGGTTGTGATCCGGGCGGATGCCGTCGGCGTGGTCCGCCGTCCGCGCGCCGGGCTTGCGTCGCCCGGGGGCCAGGCCGTGCCTGCCTCGGTGCAGGCGCTCTCGCGCGTCGACGCCAGCGTTCGTTCCGGCGAGGTCCTGGCAATCGTCGGCGTCAGCGGAGCAGGCAAGTCGACGCTCACTGCGCTGCTGGCCGGCCTCGAGCTGCCCACCTCCGGGACGGTGAGCGCGGGACGGGAGCTGGCCGCCGGCGTCGGCCCGCACCCGGCCCGGTGGTCGTCCACGGACCTCGCACGTCGTGTCGGCTGGGTGCCGCAACATGCCGAACTCGCCGTGGTCGCCCGCACGGTCCTGAATGATGTGCTGAGCACGAGCCGGGCGCTCGGCCTGGACGAAAAGGCGTCCACGCAGCGAGCCGACGGCCTGATCGAGGCGCTCGGCCTGTCGGCGCTGCGGGACGCCGACCCGCACGAGCTCTCCGGTGGCGAGCTCCGGCGGCTTGCGCTCGCCGGAGCGCTCGCCCACGGGCCGTCGGTGCTGGTGCTCGACGAGCCGACGGTCGGGCAGGACCGTGACACCTGGGCTGCCGTGACCGGGCTGATCCTGTCCGCCCGGGCCGCCGGCGTCGCCGTCGTCGTCGCCACCCACGATCCTCTGCTCATCGCACTGGCCGACCGAAGGATCCACCTCGAGCACGGCAGGGGGGCGTTGACGGATGCCGCGGCGACGCCGGTCGGGGCATCCGCCGTGGCCGAGGGCAGCGGCGACGCGGACACACCGGCACCTGTGCCCCGCCGCCGGCCCCGCCCCACCGGCCTCGCGAGACGCTGTGGGCCGTTGTCGCTGCTCGGGTCATCCCTGTTGCTGATCGTCGGCGGGCTGGCCATCACCGATGTCCGTGTGGCCGCGGCGTGCGTCGCGGTCGAGTTGCTCCTGGCTCCGCTGGTCTTCGGCTGGGCTCGTCCGTCCGTCCGGCTGATCCCCGGGTTGCTCGCCGTCGCATCCGTGGGGTTCTCGAATTGGCTGCTCAGCACGGGACAGGACCCGCTGGCGGGCGTCACGGCCGGCCTGCGGGTGGCCTTCTTCGTGCTGCCCGGAGTTCTGCTCGCGGGCTCCGCGGATCCGTTCGCGCTCGGTGACCACCTCGCCCAGCGACTCCGGCTGCCCGCGCGACCCGTTGTCGCGGCCGTCGCCGCGCTGCAACGCTTCGAGGGCCTGGGCCGGCAGTGGGACCAGCTGCGCCGCATCCGGCGGGTGCGGGGACTGGACGCCGGGCGTGGACCGAGCACCAGGAGCCGGCAAGCGGCGGCCATGACCTTCGCCCTGCTGGTGCAGTCGCTGCGCCAGGCGGGCCGGATGGCCGTGGCAATGGAGGCGCGCGGCTTCTCGGCCGGCCGCAGCGCAGGCGTCCGCCGGACCTGGGCCGAGCCCGCACCCTGGCTGCCGGCTGACTCCGCTCTGCTCGCCCTGGGGCTCATCGTGGCCGGCACGCCGATCCTGCTCCAGGCCGCGTGGCCGTAATCCGCGCCGCTCCCGGGGAACGGTCTTGTAGGCTTTCCAGATTGACACGGGGTGCTCCGCCGGATGCGGGAGCTGAGATGAAACCCGTTGAACCTGTCTAGTTAGCACTAGCGAAGGGATGTCGCAGATGAACACGCACGTCGCCCCAGGCCTCGAGTTGAGAGTCACGCCGAGGGTGCTGAGCATCGCCGGGACCGATCCGACGGGCGGCGCGGGCATCCAGGCCGACCTGAAGAGCATCGCCGCGAACGGAGGCTACGGGATGGCCGTGGTCACCGCCCTCGTGGCGCAGAACACGTGCGGGGTACGCGCCGTGCACACTCCCCCGGTGGAGTTCCTCCGGCAACAGTTGGACGCGGTGAGCGAGGACGTGACGATCGATGCGGTCAAGATCGGGATGCTGGCAGACGTCGCAGTCATCCGGGAGGTGCGGTCCTGGCTGGAGGCCAACCGCCCACCGCTCGTCGTGCTCGACCCGGTCATGGTGGCCACCAGCGGCGACCGGCTGCTGGAGCCCTCCGCGGAGCAGGCCCTGCGGAACCTGGTGCCGCTCGTCGACCTGGTCACGCCCAACCTGCCGGAGCTGGCCGTGCTGCTGGGGGAGCCGCCGGCCGAAAACTGGTCGGAGGCGGTGGAGCAGGCCCGGCGCCTGTCGGCGGCGACCGGGGTCACTGTGCTGGTCAAGGGGGGACACCTCACCGGCGAGAGCTGCCCCGACGCCCTGGTCAACAGCCACGGGCTGTTGGCGGACACCGTGGTGGAGTTCGCCTTGCCCCGGGTGGAGACGAGCAACACGCACGGCACCGGCTGTTCGCTGTCCTCCGCCATGGCCACGGTGCAGGCGCGGACCGGGGACTGGGCCGACTCGCTGGCGCAGGTCAAGGCCTGGCTGCACGACGCCCTGGTGCACGCGGACGACCTGGAGGTCGGCGCAGGCAACGGGCCGATCCACCACTTCCACCGGCTCTTCGCCGGGAAGGCTCCGGTCGGGCAGGAATTCAGCCGGAGTCTCTGGCAGGACATCGAACCCACCCGGACGGCCATCTTCGACCTGCCGTTCATCGAGGCGCTCGGCGACGGGACCCTCGACGAAGCGGAGTTCTCCTACTACCTGGCGCAGGATGCGCTCTACCTGAACACCTACTCGCGCGTGCTTGCCCGGGCCAGCGCCCTGGCCCCGACCGAGTCCGCCCAGCTGTTCTGGGCCAACTCCGCCCGGGTGTGCCTGGAGGTTGAATCAGACCTGCACCGCACCTGGCTGGGCGCTGACACCGCGCCGCGGAAACTCGGCCCCGTCACCAAGGGCTACCTGGACCACCTGTTGGCCGCCAGCGTGCAGGGCAGCTATGCGGTCCTGGTGGCCGCGATCCTGCCGTGCTACTGGCTCTACGCGGACGTGGGCGACCGGCTCCATGCCCGGTTCCTTGCTCGCGGCGACGGCAGCGTGCACCCCTACGCGGCGTGGCTCGAGACCTACGCCGACGAGGGTTTCGCCGCGGCCACCCGGCAGGCCATCGCCTTCACCGACGAGGCGGCGGGCAACGCCTCCGCCCAGGAGCGAGCGGCCATGAGAACGGCGTTTGCCCAGTCCTCGCGGTGCGAGCTGGACTTCTTCGACGCGCCCCGGCTGCATGCGGGCGCCTCGTCATGAGAGCGGACGAGCGGCTAGCGCAGCGGGGGCAGGTGAGCGAGCAGCCGCTGCGCGGCATCCGTCGGGTCATCCGCCTCGGTGATCGCGCGAACCACGACGACGCGAGTCGCGCCGGCCACCACGACCTGCTCGATGTTGGTCAGGTCAATGCCGCCAATTGCGTACCAGGGCAGGTTGCTTCCCGTCGCTCTGATCCTCTCAGTCGCGTACCCGGCCAGCGCGGTCCCCACCGCGGCACGCCCCGGTTTCGTCGGCGTGGCCCAGACCGGACCGACACAGAAGTAGTCCAGCGCCTCGGCGGCCAGGGCGGCGTCGATCTGCTCCGGCGTGTGGCTGGAGAGGCCGATCGCGGCCGTCTCACCGAGCAGCTTGCGGGCGGAGGCCAGCGGCAGGTCCTTCTGCCCGATGTGGAACACCGGGGCCTCGACCAGGACTGCGATGTCGGCCCGGTCGTTGACGGCCCAGAGCTTCCCGTGACGCTCTGCGGTGTCACGGAGGATCTCGAGGAGCTCCAGTTCCTCCGCGGCCTCGATGGTTTTGTCCCTGAGCTGGATGATGTCCACACCCCCGGCGAAGGCGGCATCGAGGAACTCGGCGAAATCGCCGCGCGATTTCCGGGCGTCGGTGCACAGGTACAGCCGGGCGTGATCATGATCCATGTGACCCACCATAAAGGCGATTTCCGCGAGTCGGCCCCACTCCGGACCCAGACCGAAATGCACCGGGTTCATGGCTGAGCGCGCCGTGGACGTCGTCGTCATTGGCGCCGGCATCATCGGGCTGGGGATAGCCTGGACGGCCGCGCGATCCGGCCGCACCGTCACCGTCCTCGACCCCGCGCCCGCCACCGGGGCTACGTATGCCGCCGCAGGGATGCTGGCTCCCGTCAGCGAGCTGCATTATCAGGAGGAAGACCTGCTCGAGCTCACGCTGGCTTCCGCGGCGTTGTACCCGGCATTTGTCGAGTCCCTGGGTGTGGCCGCCGCTGACGCCGGCTACCGGACGACCAGGACCATCACCGTTGGCGCCGACGCGGCAGACCGGCGGTCGCTGGCCGACCTGCGCGAGGCGCAACTCAGGCACGGTCTGGCCGTGGAACCGCTGACCATCCGCGCAGCACGCGCCCAGGAACCCCTGCTCAGCCCGCAGCTGTCAAGCGCATTCAACACCCCGCAGGACCACCAGGTCGACCCCCGGCTGCTGGCGCACCGGCTGGAATCCGCCATTGGCCAGGCCGCGGCGGCGAACCACTGGACCCAGGAGGCGTTCCTCAGGCAGAACGCGGCCGGGCTCGTGCACGAGAATCCGGCTGATGCTTCCTCCCGCGTTGTCGGGGTCACCCTGGCGGACGGCTCCACGGTCACGGCGGGCGAGGTCATCGTTGCCAACGGCCTGGCCGCCGCCCGGCTGGGCGGGCTGCCGGATTGGCTGGCGCTGCCGCTGCGCCCGGTCTACGGCGAGATCCTCCGGCTGCGCGTCCCGGAGCATCTCCGCCCTCTCCTCACCGCCACCATCCGCGGCCTCGTTCGCGGCCTTCCCGTCTACCTCGTTCCGCGCTCCGACGGAACGGTCGTTCTCGGTGCCACCCAACGCGAAGACGGGTCAGCCGCGGTGTCTGCGGGAGGTGTGCACCAGTTGCTGCGGGATGCCCAGGTGCTGGTGCCGGCGGTGGCCGAACTGGAACTCATCGAGGTCACCGCCCGCGCCCGCCCGGGGACACCGGACAACGCGCCGCTGCTCGGACGGGTCGCCCGCGGCCCCGGGCGGGCAGCCGGCGACATTCCGGGCCTGGTCATCGCCACCGGATTCTTTCGCCACGGCGTTCTGCTCACCCCCATCGCGGCCGAGCATTGCCTGCACCTGCTCGACGGCACGGCGGACGCCAGATGGGCTCGTTTCCTCCCCGACCGTTTCTCAGCCCACCCCGTTCCCGCCGCCCAGCCAGAAGGAGTCCGCCCATGACTGAACCCCAACCCGCCGAGATCACCGTCAATGGCTCGGCCCGGATCCTGGCGAAGGGCGAGACCGTCACCGAACTGGTCGGCGAAATCACCGGCCGCCGGATCGCGGGGAACGGGCAGGCGACTGACGGGAAGCGACTCGGTGTCGCCGTCGCCCGGAACGCCGGCGTGGTGCCGAGAAGCCAGTGGGCCACAACCACACTCATGCCCGGCGACGACGTCGAGATCGTCACCGCGACGCAGGGAGGCTAGCCATGACGCTGACCACGCAACCGGGCCCAGATCCGCTGGTGATCGACGGCATCCCGTTGACCTCCCGCCTGATCATGGGCACAGGCGGCGCACCCAGCCTGGACGGGCTCGGCGCGGCCCTGCTGGCGTCCGGCACGGAGCTCACCACGGTGGCCATGCGCCGGCACAGCCCGGGCGCCGCCGGGTCTCTGTTCGAGCTGCTGGTCGAGCACGGAATCCGCGTTCTGCCCAACACCGCCGGCTGCTTCACCGCCAGGGAAGCGGTGCTGACGGCGGAACTGGCCAGGGAGGCCCTCGAAACCGACTGGGTGAAACTCGAGGTCATCGCCGACGAGCAGACGCTCCTCCCCGACGCCGTCGAGTTGGTGGATGCGACCGAACAGCTGGTGGCGCGCGGTTTCAAGGTGTTCGCGTACACGAACGACGACCCGGTGCTGGCGTTGAGGCTCGAGCACCTCGGCGCCGTCGCCGTGATGCCGCTCGGCGCGCCGATCGGCACGGGCCTCGGCATTCTCAACCCGCACAACATCGAGCTCATCGTTGCCCGCGCCGGAGTCCCGGTGGTGCTCGACGCCGGAATCGGCACCGCCTCTGACGCTGCGCTCGCCATGGAGCTGGGCTGCCACGCCGTGCTGCTGGCCACAGCCGTCACGCGCGCGCAGGACCCGGTCAGGATGGCCGACGCCTTCAGGCACGCCGTCATCGCAGGCCGGATGGCCTCGCAGGCCGGGCGCATCCCCAAACGGAAACATGCGCTGGCCTCGTCGGCGATGGACGGACGGCCGGACCTGTGAACGCTGCCACCACAGCATCCGCGCTCGCCGCGTCTATGTCGGCCGTGGCGCCGCTGGTCGAACCGGCCGCCGATCTCACCGTGGCGGAGACCGAACGCTACTCGCGGCACATCATCATCCCCGAGATCGGCGCCGTCGGCCAGCGCCGGCTGAGGAACTCGCGGGTGCTCGTGGTAGGCGCGGGCGGCCTGGGCTCGCCGGTGCTGCTCTACCTGGCGGCCGCCGGCGTCGGCACTCTCGGCATCATCGACGACGACATCGTCGACCTCAGCAACCTACAGCGCCAGGTGATCCACGGCGTCGCGGATGTCGGGCGGTCGAAACTGGAGTCGGCTCGCGACGCCGTTGCCGAGCTCAACCCGCTGGTGGCAGTGCGGCTTCACCACGCCCGGCTGGACAGCACGAACGCGCTGACGTTGTTCGCCGACTACGACCTGATCGTGGACGGTTCGGACACCTTCGCCACCAGGTATCTGGTCAATGACGCCGCGGCGATTCTGGGCAAACCGTATGTCTGGGGATCCGTTTCCCGCTTTGATGGGCAGGTCAGCGTTTTCTGGGCGAAGCACGGCCCCAGCTACCGCGACCTGTACCCGGAGGCTCCGCCGGCTGGATCGGTCCGGAGCTGCGGCGAGGGCGGGGTCTTCGGCATGCTGTGCGGCGTGGTCGGCGCGATGATGGTGTCGGAGGCGGTGAAACTGATCACCGGCGTAGGACGTACATTGCTCGGACGGGTTTTGCTCTTCAATGCGCTGGGCGCGTCTTGGCGCGAAATCACGGTCGCCAGGGACCCCGCCGGCGAACCGGTCACCGAACTCGTGGACTATGAGCTCTTCTGCGGAACATCCCACCGGCCGGACACGGATGCCAGCGCCGGTCTGTCTGTTCGCGAGCTGGCTGGCATGCTGGCCGCGCGAGGGCGCGGTGACTGCGACTTCGAGCTCATCGACGTGCGGGAGCCGGGGGAGCACGAGATCGTGCGCATCCCCGGGTCGCGGCTCATCCCTGTGGCTCTCATCCTCGGCGGGGGCGCCGTGTCGCAGGTACGGCTGGACCAGAACATCGTGCTGTACTGCAAGGCGGGAATCCGGTCGGCTGAGGCACTCTCTGAGCTGCGACGGCAGGGCTACAGCCGTATTCAGCATGTGCAGGGAGGCGTGTTGGCGTGGGCGAAGGAAATCGATCCGTCCCTGCCCCTGTACTAAGGCGTGACTACTGCGTTTCGAAGCCAGATGGTGACGGTGTCGAGGACGTCGTCGGTTAGTGAGGGCAATGCTGCTGCCAGTGATTTCGCTGCTCGCATACTCAGCGCATGCGGGGAAGGGTCGGCCCCTGCCCTCGTCGGTGACCTTCTGGGTACTCGGGAGGGTGGCAGTTCTCGATCTTGAAGGCGGTCGGATTCCGTTCCTTGAGTCGGTAGAGCGGAATGCGCACTTCAACGCCGTCTGAGGACTTCGTGAAGCGAGTCCAGGTCGATGCCGAGGGCTGCGATCTCAGGCGGAGGATTTTCTCGTTCCCTGGCGCGCGGCGGCCGGGGCAAAAAAAAAGGAGGCAGGGCGACAACCCGAATGTCACCCTGCCTCAGCTCCGGTTACGAAGAACCGGGGAGCTTTCGTAGCTAATACTGCAGGTGCGGAGCCGAATCCGAAAGTCATCATTTCGGGGGACCCCGGAACGAGGGGGTCTCCGTGCCCTATGCCAGAGGCTCCGCCGGGAGTTTGATGTGGGCATGACGGCAGGAATCGAGTCGGCCACCCGCTGGCCCACAATCCACAAGGACATCGCCGGTTTTCCGGTGCAGCCGAATCTCGTCGACTACGACGCGACATGCGCTGCCTTCACCTGGGACTCGGCCCGGCGCGGGTTGTCCGGGCTGCCCGGCGGCCGGGGCCTCAACATCGCGTATGAGGCGGTGGACCGGCACGCGGCCGGCCCGCACGCCGCCCGCGATGCGCTGCGCTTCGTCCGGGCCGACGGCACGACCCGGGCGCTCACCTACGCGGATCTCTTCGAGCAGACCAACCGCTTCGCCAGCGTGCTGCGCGCACTCGGCGTCGAGCGGGGGGAGCGCGTCTTCTCGCTCCTCGGGCGCATCCCCGAGCTGTACGTGGCGATGCTCGGCACCCTGAAGAACGCGAGCGTCTTCTGCCCGCTCTTCTCCGCCTTCGGACCGGAGCCGGTGCGCCAGCGGCTGCACCTCGGCGCCGGCCGGGCGCTGATCACGACCCGGGCGCTCTATCGCAAGAAGGTCGCGCCGATCCGCGCCGAACTTCCCGAGCTGCTGCACGTGCTCCTCGTCGACGCCGACGGCGCCCCGGAACCGGGCACCCTCGACCTGGCCGAGCTCATGCGCAACGCCCCGGAGTTCGGCGGGATCGCGACCACGCACCGCGAGGACATGGCACTGCTGCACTTCACGAGCGGCACGACCGGAACGCCCAAGGGAGCGATCCACGTGCACGACGCCGTGACCGCGCACTACGCCACCGGGCGCTTCGCGCTCGACCTGCACCCCGACGACATCTACTGGTGCACCGCCGACCCGGGCTGGGTCACCGGCACCTCCTACGGGCTGATCGCGCCGCTCGTGCACGGCGTGACCAGCATCGTCGACGAGGAGGAGCTGGACGCCGACCGGTGGTACCGCATCCTCGCCGAGCAGCGGGTCACGGTCTGGTACACGGCGCCGACGGCGCTGCGGATGCTGATGAAGGCCGGCGCCGACCGGGCCAGGGGCCACGACCTGTCCGCCCTCCGCTTCGTGGCCAGCGTGGGCGAGCCGCTCAACCCCGAGGTCGTGGTCTGGGGCCAGGAGGCGTTCGGCCAGCCGGTGCACGACAACTGGTGGCAGACCGAAACCGGCGGCATCATGATCTCGAACTACGCGGCCACCGAAATCCGGCCCGGCTCGATGGGACGGCCGCTGCCCGGCGTCGAGGCCGCGCTGGTCGCGCGCGACGAGCAGGGCAAGCCGGTGCTGCACAACATCACCGCCGTGCTGGTGACCGATCCGGATGTCGTGGGCGAGCTGGCCCTGCGCCCCGGCTGGCCGTCCATGTTCCGCGGCTACCTCAACGAGGAGGCGCGCTACCAGCGCTGTTTCGTCGGCGGCTGGTACCTCACCGGCGACCTCGCCAAGCGGGACGCCGACGGCTACTACTGGTTCGTCGGCCGCGGGGACGACGTGATCAAATCGTCGGGCCATCTCATCGGACCGTTCGAGGTGGAGAGTTCGCTGATGGAGCACGAGGCCGTGGCCGAGGCCGGCGTGATCGGAGTCCCCGACCCCGTCGCCGGCGAGATCGTCAAGGCCTTCGTCGAGCTGCACGCGGGGTTCGAACCCACGGACGCGCTGCGCCTGGAGATCATCGGCTTCGCCCGCAAGCGGCTCGGCCCCGCCGTGGCGCCGCGCCTGCTCGAGTTCGCCGAGTCGCTGCCTCGCACCCGCAGCGGCAAGATCCTTCGCCGGCTGCTGAAGGCCCGCGAACTCGGCCTGCCCGAGGGGGACACGTCGACGGTGGAGGTGCCGCGGTGACCGGCAAGGCGGCCGAGGCGCCGCACTTCGCCGACCCGGGGCACGTCCGTCATCTGCTCCACCAGATGCTCCGGGTGAGGCGGCTGGAAGAGAAGTGTGTGGAGCTCTACAGCGAAGCGAAGATCCGCGGGTTCCTGCACGTGTACATCGGCGAGGAAGCGGTCGCGACCGGCGTGATGGCGACCCTGCAACCGGACGACGCCGTGCTGGCGACCTACCGCGAGCACGGCCATGCGCTCCTCAAGGGCGTTTCCGCCGGTGCGATCCTGGCCGAGATGTACGGCAAGGCCGAGGGGTGCTGCCGCGGGCGCGGCGGGTCGATGCACCTGTTCGACGCGGCCACTCGGTTCTACGGCGGCAACGCCATCGTGGCCGGCGGCCTGCCCCTCGCGGTCGGCCTGGCCCTGGCCGACAAGATGGCGGGGCGCTCGCGGGTCACCGCATGCTTCTTCGGCGAAGGCGCCGTCGCCGAGGGGGAGTTCCACGAGAGCCTCAACCTCGCCGCGCTCTGGCAGCTGCCGGTGCTGTTCTGCTGCGAGAACAACCTCTACGCCATGGGCACCGCGCTGAATCGCTCGGAGTCGCAGACCGACATCGCCCTGAAGGCGGCCGCCTACGAAATCCCGGCCTGGGCCGTGGACGGGATGGACGTGCTCGCCGTGGAGGAGGCCGCGCGCCGGGCGACGGACGCCGTGCGCGCCGGAGGAGGACCGCATTTCCTCGAACTGCGCACCTACCGTTTCCGGGCGCACTCGATGTTCGATCCCGAGCGGTACCGGGAGAAGGCCGAGGTCGCCCAGTGGCTCGAGCGTGACCCGATCGACCACCTCCGGACGGCCCTCGAGGCCGCCGGCCAGCTCCGCAAGAAGGATTGGGACGCCATGCAGCGGGAGGTGGACGCGGAGGTGCAGGCGGCCGTGGATTTCGCCGAGGCGGGCACCCCGGAATCCGTCGACGAGCTCACCCGCTTCGTCTACAGCGAACGGGGCGCACCATGAACGGGGTGCTGCCATGAAGACGACCTACCGTGAGGCGATGCGCGCCGCCATGCGCGACGCGATGCAGCGTGACGACCGGGTGTTCCTGATGGGCGAAGACGTCGGCGAATACGGCGGATGCTTCGCGGTGAGCCTCGGGCTGCTGGAGGAGTTCGGACCCGAGCGGATCCGCGACACCCCGCTCTCGGAGGCCGGCTTCGTCGGGGCCGGGATCGGCGCGGCCCTCGGCGGGATGCGCCCGATCGTCGAGATCATGACCGTCAACTTCAGCCTGCTCGCGCTGGACCAGATCATGAACAACGCGGCGACCCTCTCGCACATGTCGGGCGGGCAATTCAGCGTGCCGGTCGTCATCCGGATGACCACGGGCGCCGGCCGCCAGCTCGCCGCCCAGCACTCGCACAGCCTCGAGGGCTGGTACGCGCACATCCCCGGGCTGCGCATCCTCACCCCGGCGACCCTCGCGGATGCCCGCGGGATGCTCTGGACGGCGCTCGAGGATCCCGACCCGGTGCTGATCTTCGAGCACGGCTCGCTCTACAACATGGCCGGCGACCTCGACGATGACGCCGGCGCGGTGGACATCCAGACCGCCGCCGTGCGCCGAACGGGCGCCGACGTGTCCCTGATCACCTACGGCGGAACGCTGCAGACCACCCTCGACGCCGCGGATCAGCTGGCGGAGGAGGGCATCGACGCCGAGGTGCTGGACCTCCGCACCCTGCGTCCGCTCGACGACGCGGCGATCCTTGCCACCGTGGCAAAAACGCACCGCGCCGTCGTGGTCGACGAGGGCTGGCGCAGCGGCAGCATCTCCGCCGAGATCAGCGCCCGGATCACCGAGGCCGCGTTCTTCGACTTGGACGCCCCGGTGGGCCGGGTCTGCAGCGCCGAGGTGCCGACGCCCTACGCCAGGCACCTCGAGCTGGCCGCGGTGCCCTCGGTGGAGCGAGTCGTCGCGGCGGCACGGCAGGCGGTGGGGGCGCATGGGTGACTTCCGGATGCCCTCACTCGGCTCGGACATGGAGAGCGGCAAGATCATCGAATGGCTGGTCAAGCCGGGCGACTACGTGCACCGCGGCGACATCGTCGCCGTCGTCGACACCCAGAAGACCGTGATGGACGTGGAGACCTTCGAGGAGGGCGTGGTCGCCGACCTGCTCGTCGAGGTCGGCACTACGGTTCCGATCGGCACCCCGCTGGCGCGGATCACGGGCACCCCCGCCGAGGGTGCCGAACCGGCCCGGCCGGCACCCCGGGCGCGGGCGGAGAAGCCCGCCGAGAAAGCCGCCGAGAAGCTCGCCAGAAAGCCCGAGAAGCCGCCCGCCGAGAAGCCGCCCGCGAAGGAGCCGGCACTCGGCTTCGTCTCTCCTCCGGTGCGCCACCTCGCGCGCCAGCTCGGCGTCGATACGGCCCGGCTCCGCGGCACCGGCAAGCACGGCGCGATCACCCACGCCGACGTCGAGCGCGCCGCGGCGGAGCATGGGCCCGAAGCGGCCCGGGCCCAGGCCGCCCCGGCCCCGCCCGCAG
>NZ_SOHC01000053.1:0-35808 GCF_004403955.1 Cryobacterium sp. TMT1-2-1 | reverse complement strand
CTCCCTCACATATGTGGCACTACGAGCCAGACACACCCGGCCCGCAACCCACGGTCTATGCGATCGGGAGGCCCCAGCTCAATACCCCATAGCGTCTAGACCGGTCTGCTGGACCAGCCTGCTAGACCAGCCTGCTAGAACAGGTCGTGTTCGGCGAGCTGGTCGGCCAGGCTCGAACCGTCCGGCCCGTAGACCCAGGGCGCGCCAGGACGCGCCTGGGCGGCATCCCTGGACCGGCCGCCGGCGAGCACCGCTTCGCTGGGGGAGAGCCGGCGGATCGCGACCGCGGCGACGCTCGCCGGGAAGTCACGCTGGAATTCGCTGTAGATGGCCTCGTCGTGCTGGCCGTCATCGCCGATCAGGATCCAGCGGATGTCGGGGAACTCCTGGGCCAGTCGGCGCAGGTTGGCCCGCTTGTGGTCTCGGCCGCTGCGGAACCAGCGGTCGTGCGTGGGCCCCCAGTCGGTGAGCAGGAGCGCACCCGCCGGATACATGTTCCGCGAGAGGAAGCGGGTCAGCGTCGGGGCGACATTCCAGGCCCCGGTCGAGAGATAGATGACCGGGGCGCCCTCGTGCGCCGCCACGAGGCGGTCGAGAAACACGGCCATGCCCGGCGTGGGAACCCGGGCGTGCTCGTCGAGCACGAACGTGTTCCAGGCCGCCAGGAGCGGGCGAGGCAGGGTCGTCACCATGACGGTGTCGTCGACGTCGGAGATGATTCCGAGGCGCACCGCGGGTGCGACGATGAACAAGGGCGCCTCGACCGGCGCCGAGTCATCCGTGTGCAACCGGGCCACGTGCCAGCCCGGCGCGAGCCGGGCCTCGACGACGGTGTCGACCACGCCGCCCCGGTCGGCCTGCACCCGGTGGGTTCCCCCGCCGATCTCGATCGTCACGGTCACGTCGTTGACGGGCACGCTGGTGAAGCTGCGCCAGCCGCGGATGCCCGAATCCCGTCCGTCGGTGCGGCGCCGGGGTTGCTTCGCCTGGCTCTCGGGATCAACGGGTTTGGCCAGGAGCACACGACAGAGGATGCGCACCCGCTCGGTCGTCCCGTAGCCGGCATAGGGGATGATGATCGGCCGGTAGCCGCGGTTGCGCGCGTACCGCTCCCGCACGTCGTGCAGCCAGTCCTCGGCGCGGGCAGCCCTGTGCATGATGCTCGCTGGGGCGGTCATGCTCGGCGTTTCGGGGGACTCTGGCACCTACCCAGTCTGTCATGCGCGCCGCAACACGAAGCCACAGTCGGTAACCCGTAGGATATGACGAGTCGTCGAGGAGGAAACGTGTCACTTAATGACATCATCGGGGAGGGATCAGCCGGCCAGGGCCAGCAGATCCGCACCGAACCCATGCAGCAGCGCAGTGCAGCCCGACTGTCTGCCCTGCTCGACGCCGCCGCAGCAGTGGTCGACGAGGTCGGCTTCGACCGGATCACGACCGCGATGGTCGCCGAACGGGCCGGCGCCTCGATCGGCACCGTGTACCGCTATTACCCCGACCGGGTTGCCGTGCTGCACGCGCTGCGCGAGCGCGCCGTGCTGCGTTTCCGTCAGCGTTTCGTCGAGGAGATGAAGCTCACCCGTCCGGAAACCTGGTGGGATGCCGTCGATTGCGCCGTCACCGCGTTCGTAGGGCTCTACCGGTCAGAGGCTGGTTTCCGCATCCTGCACTTCGCCGACCGGGAGCGCACGGCGGAGGTCGACTCGGACGACGTCGAATCGGGCTTCTTCGCCCGCCGCCTCGCGGGCATCCTCGCCGAGGAGTTCGGCCTGCCGGCCGGGCCCGACCTGAACTTCCGGCTGGAAATGACCGTCGAAATGGCCGACGCACTGCTGTCGCGCGCCTTCGCCTCCGACCTGCAGGGCGACGAGCGGATCATCGCCGAATGCCGTCGGATCATGCACGACTACCTCGTGGGCTACTACGGGCCGAGCGTCGGCTCGAAAGCCCCGGTCCTCTCCCACCACTCCTGAGGCGTGCCCGCGCGCCGGGCCCGGCGGGAATCCGTTTCTGTGCTGCCAATCCGATTTGAGAGCGACTTACGAATACAGTGTGGTTGGGTTCGCCGCGCGCTGACCCGGTCCCCGCGAGGAATGAGCCACGTCCATGATCGAGTTCCGCTCGGTAAGCAAGCAGTTCCCCGACGGCACCCTGGCCGTCGATGACTTCAGCCTCGTGCTGCCCTCCCACAAGACCACCGTCCTGGTCGGCTCCTCCGGCTCGGGAAAGACCACCCTGCTGCGGATGATCAACCGCATGGTCGATCCCACCGGCGGCGCCATCGAGATCGACGGGGTCGACATCGCCGGCCTGGAGCCGGTCAAGCTGCGCCGCAGCATCGGCTACGTGATGCAGAATTCGGGGCTGCTCCCGCACCGCACCGTCGTCGACAACGTCGCCACCGTGCCGCTGCTGCGCGGCGTGCCGAAGAAGCGGGCGAGAGCGGATGCCCTGGCCCTGCTCGACACGGTCGGCCTGGAACGTTCCCTGGCGGACCGCTACCCGAGCCAGCTTTCCGGCGGGCAGCAGCAGCGCGTCGGCGTGGCGCGGGGCCTCGCCGTGAACCCCAACATCCTGCTCATGGACGAGCCCTTCGGTGCCGTCGACCCGATCGTGCGTGCCGAACTCCAGCAGGAACTCATCCGGTTGCAGCGAGAGCTCGGCAAGACCGTGGTCTTCGTCACCCACGATGTGGAGGAGGCGTTCCTGCTCGGCGACCAGGTCGTCATCCTGCGCCAGGGCGGGCGGGTCGCGCAAGTCGGCTCCCCGACGGAGATCCTGGCGAGCCCGGCCGACGACTTCGTAGCCAGCTTCGTCGGCGCCGATCGGGGCAAGCGCGCCCTGCACCTGGAGAGCCAAGGCGGCCGCGACATCCTCGTCGACAGCGAGGGTCGGCTGGCCGGGGTGCTCACCGGCGGGTCACGTCCCGGCGAGGCCGACCCGGTTCCGGGTTCGGGTGCTTCGGCGCAGGGTGGGGATTCCCGGTGACCTGGATCTGGTCGAACCTCGACTTCATCTGGGACCGCACCCTTGATCACCTCGTGCTCAGCGTGCCGCCGATCATCCTGAGCTTCCTGATCGCGCTCCCGATCGGGTGGCTGGCGCACAGATTCCGCCTGGGCCGCGGCTTCATCCTGATCTCGGTGGGTCTGCTCTACGCCATCCCCTCGCTGCCGCTGTTCGTGGTTCTGCCGGCGATCGTCGGCACCAGCGGCCGGGACCCGCTCAACCTGGTCATCGCACTCACGATTTACGGCGTCGCCCTGATGGTGCGGGTGGTCGCCGACGGCCTGGCCTCGGTCGACCCCGATGTGCGCCTGTCGGCCACCGCCGTGGGCTTCTCCGGCTGGGCCCTGTTCTGGCAGGTGCAGCTGCCGCTGGCCGGGCCGGTGCTCCTCGCGGGCCTCCGTGTTGTGGCCGTGAGCACGGTGAGCCTGGCGACGGTCGGCGCGGTGATCGGGGTGCAGAGTCTCGGCAGCCTGTTTACCGACGGCTTCCAGCGCGGGATCGAAGCCGAGATCGTGGCCGGGATCGTGTGCACCGTCCTGCTCGCCCTGGCCTTCGATGGGGCGCTCGTCGCGCTGGGGCGCTTGCTGATGCCGTGGTCGCGCCCGGCACGTCCGACGCGCTCGTCGGCCCCGTTAACCCCCGGGCCGAAAGCCCTGGGCGCGGCCGTTCACGGCGGAGAGGCGGCCAAATGACTCTCTTCCTGGACGCGCTGAACTGGATCTTCGACCCGGCCAACTACGTGGGGGACGGCTCCATCCCCTCGCGCCTGCTCGAGCACCTGGTCTTCACCTTCGTCACCCTCCTGATGGCGTCGATGCTCGCCCTTCCGCTCGGCTTCCTGATTGGCCACACCGGACGCGGCCGGGGCCTGGCGGTGGCGGTGTCCGGCGGGCTGCGGGCCCTGCCGACGCTCGGCCTGCTCACCCTGGTGGCGCTGTGGGTCGGTATCGGACTCGAGGCACCGTATGTGGCGCTGACCGTGCTGGCCATTCCGCCGGTGCTGGCCGGCGCGTATACCGGATTCGAGGCGATCGACCGGGCCACCATCGACGCCGCGCGCTCGGTGGGCATGTCCGAGTGGCAGATCGTGCGCAAGGTGGAAATCCCCCTGGGGCTGCCGCTGCTGATCGGCGGTCTTCGCTCGGGAACGCTGCAGGTCGTCGCCACGGCCACCCTGGCCGCCTACGTCGCGGACTTCGGGCTCGGTCGCTTCCTGTTCTCCGGACTGAAGACCCGCGACTACGCCGAGATGCTGGGCGGCTCGATCCTCGTGATCCTGCTGGCCCTGGTCCTGGAGGGTATTTTCTCGGTCATCCACAGAGTCATCCTGCCGCGCGGCGTTGCCGCGGGTCGGCCCACAGAAGTCCGGGCCGGGTCAGTCAGACCTCGCCCGGGGATGGAATCCACCATCGCGAAAGGAAGAAAATAGATGTTCACAGTAAAAAGAGGCCGGCTCGCGCTAGTCAGTGCGGCCTGGGTTGGGGCCGTCGTAGCCCTCGCAGGGTGTGCGTCCGGCGACCCGCTGGACAGCGGGTCGGATAAGGCGTCCGGCGACAAGTTGATTGTCGGATCGCAGGACTACTACTCGAACGAGATCATCGCCGAGATCTACGCCCAGGCGCTCGAGGCCAACGACATCGCCGTCGACCGGGACTTTCGCATCGGCCAGCGCGAGGTCTACCTTCCCGACATCGAGGCGGGCAAGATCGACGTGTTCCCCGAGTACACCGGAAGCCTGCTGCAGGCCCTCGACAAGAACGCGGCCGGGGGCACGAGCGACGAGACCTACGCAACCCTCCAGGAAGCCCTGCCCGAGGGTCTCCGCGTGCTCGACAAAGCCGATGCCTCCGACCAGAACTCCTGGACCGTCACCCAGGCGTTCGCCGACAAGTACAAGCTGACCGACATCGAATCCCTGAAGAACGTCACCGAACCGATCGTCGTGGGCGGCAACGCCGAGCTCGAGACCCGGCCCTACGGACCGACGGCGCTCAAGGAGAAGTACGGCATCGAAACCGCCGGCTTCAAGCCGATCGAGGATGGCGGAGGCCCGCTCACCGTCAAGGCCCTCGTCGACGGTGACATCCAGATCACCAACATCTACACGGCCAGCCCGAACATCAAGTCGGACAAGCTCGTTGCCCTGGCCGACCCGGACGGGCTCTTCTTCGCCGACAACGTCGTGCCGGTGGTCTCCGACAGGGTCACCGACAAGGCCGAGAAGGTTCTCAATACGGTCAGCGCGGCCCTGTCCGCCGAGGACCTGGTGAGCCTGAACGCCCAGAGCTTCAACGACCAGAAGAAGGCCGAAGACATCGCTGCCGCCTGGCTCAAGCAGGCAAAACTGTTCTAGCCACTTCCCACGAATTCGACGGATATTCTCGCCCGCAGGCCGGTTTCCCGGGCCTCGACGCCGGGCCGTGTTGGAGCAGATGGCCGACGCTATCGCTCACACCATGATGACGTTTGGGGAGACCACCTCCGCCGTCAACGGCACGACCAAGGGCGACGGGTCCGGAACCGTGGATCTCGAATTCAAGGGCAGCAAGGCAGTCAAGTAAGCCGGTGCAGCGTCCGACGCGGTGGCAGGGGGAGGTCGCCTTCGGGCGGTCCCCCTTCCTGCCCCGGGGCAAGGGCCTGGTCGTCGGCGAGCATCTCGACGAGCAGCGCGACCGCTCTCTCTGCCGGTTGGCGATCGGGAACCAGGCCGGGGCCCTGCGCCAGGCCCGATCGCGCGGCGGACGAGGGGAGGGCCGGACAGATCTCCGAGTCGCTCGCTGTCTCCTAGGCTGGGGTCGTGACCGGGTCAATCCAGCGTGCGGTGTTGCCCCGATGGTGGGACCCCGCGCGCGCCTTCGTCGCCCTCTATGAGAGCAGTCCGTACGCCTTCTGGCTGGACGCCGGCGAGGGCGCCGAGACCGGCGTCAGCTACCTGGCGGAGGCCGCCCCGGGTTCCCGGTTCGTGACCGCCTCCGTTCCGGACGGGACCGTCACTGTCACCGTGGTGGGCGCCCCGGATCCGTCCGTGGAGCCGGCGCCGGCGATCACGTCGCCGGAAACGATCTTCGAGTTCCTCCGCGAGGACCTCGCGCGCCGCGCCGCCCTGGACGACACGACGGAACAGGGTTTCCGCCTGGGCTGGGTCGGCTGGCTCGGCTATGAGCTCGGGGCGCAGACGGTCGGGACGCCCGTGCACGTGTCCCGGTACCCGGATGCCGCCCTGCTGGAGGTCAACCGCGCCCTCGTCTTCGACCACGCGGCCCGCACGGTCACTGCCCTCATCCACGTGCCCTCCTGGAGCGCCGAGAAGGGCACGGTGGACGGCACGGGGAGCGCGGAGGACTGGGCGCGGGCGGTCAGCGCGACCCTGCGTGCGTCGCCGGAGCCGGTGCCGGCCGATGCCGCTCGGCCGGTGCCGGTCGATGCCGCGCGGCCGGTGGCGCACTGGCGACACGACGCGGAACGCTACGCGGAGTTGATCCTCCGCTGCCAGGCGTCCATCCGCGAGGGCGACGCCTACCAGCTCTGCCTGACCAACGAGATCAGGATCGACGCGCGGCCGGACCCGGTCGTGGCCTACCTCGCCCTGCGCGCCGGGAGTCCCAGCCACCACGGCGGCCTGCTGCGCTTCGGCGCCACCGCCCTGCTCAGCGCCTCGCCGGAGCAGTTCCTGGCCGTCACCCGCGACGGCCTGGTCACCACGAAGCCGATCAAGGGCACCAGCCCGCGCGGGGGCACCGCCGCGCTCGACGACGAGCTGCGCGCCGGACTCGAATCGAGCGAGAAGGAGCGCGCCGAAAACCTGATGATCGTCGACCTCATGCGCAACGACCTCGGCCGGATCGCCGAGCTGGGTTCGGTCACCGTCTCCAGCCTGCTCGCCGTGGAGAGCTACGCGCACGTGCACCAGCTGGTCAGCACCGTTGAGGCCCGGCTCGCCCCCGGCCTGTCCTCGGTGGACGCGGTCGCCGCCTGTTTTCCCGCCGGGTCGATGACCGGCGCCCCGAAAATCAGCGCCATGACCATCCTCGACGACCTCGAGGATGGCCCGCGCGGCATTTATGCCGGCGCGTTCGGCTACGTCGGGCTGGACGGCGCGGTGGACCTGGCCATGGTCATCCGCAGCATCGTGCTCGACGGCGACGGAGCATCCATCGGCACGGGCGGGGGAATCACGGCCCTGTCCGTTCCGGCCTCCGAGATCGAGGAGACCCGGATCAAGGCCGCTGCCCTGCTCGACGCCCTCGGCGCCGGCACCGCACCCACGCGACGCCGCCACCCCGGGAGTGAGTAACCTAGAACCTGGCCCAGCCGTCGGCGGATGCCGGCGAGCCGCACGTCCCCAACACCGCACCGAATGAGAGCCACGTGGCACACGAGCAGCACACCGCACCGACCGGCGCCGAGAGCGGCCGCGAGACCGACGAAGACCTCTATGACTTCGCGGCCATCCAGGCGAAGTGGCAGCCGGTCTGGGAGGAACGGAAGCCCTTCCGCACGAGCGACCCCGACGACACCCGCCCGCGCAAGTACGTGCTCGACATGTTCCCCTACCCCTCCGGTGACCTGCACATGGGCCACGCCGAGGTGTACGCGCTGGGCGACATCGTCGCCCGGTACTGGCGCCAGCAGGGATTCAACGTGCTGCACCCGATCGGCTGGGACTCCTTCGGCCTGCCGGCCGAGAACGCCGCCATCAAGCGCGGCATCGACCCCCGGGCGTGGACCTACGACAACATCGCCCAGCAGAAGAAGAGCATGAAGCTCTACGCGGCATCCTTCGACTGGGAGCGCGAGCTGCACACCAGCGACCCCGAGTATTACAAGTGGAACCAGTGGCTGTTCCTGCAGCTCTACAAGAAGGGCCTCGCCTACCGCAAGGACAGCTGGGTGAACTGGGACCCGGTGGACCAGACCGTGCTCGCCAACGAGCAGGTCCTGCCGGACGGCACGTCCGAGCGCAGCGGCGCCGTTGTCGTGAAGAAGAAGCTCACCCAGTGGTACTTCAAGATCACCGACTACGCCGACCGGCTGCTCGACGACCTCAACCAGCTCGAAGGCAGCTGGCCGGCCAAGGTGATCACCATGCAGCGCAACTGGATCGGCCGGTCGATCGGCGCCGACGTCGACTTCGTGATCGAGGGCCGTGACACCCCGATCAGCGTCTTCACGACCCGCCCCGACACCCTGTTCGGCGCCACCTTCATGGTCGTCGCCCCGGACTCCGACCTGGGCGCCGAGCTCGCCGCCGGCGCTTCGCCCGCCGTTCAGGAAGCCTTCCAGGGCTACCTCACCCGGGTGCAGAACAGCACCGAGATCGAGCGCCAGAGCACCGACCGGGAGAAGACCGGCGTGTTCCTCGAACGCTACGCGATCAACCCCGCCAACGGGGAGCGCCTGCCCATCTGGGCGGCCGACTACGTGCTCGCGGACTACGGGCACGGCGCGGTCATGGCCGTCCCCGCCCACGACCAGCGCGACCTGGACTTCGCCCGCGCCTTCGACCTGCCCGTGCGGGTCGTCGTCGACACCACCGCCCCGGTCACCGGCACGATCCCGGTGATCACCGAGGCCATGCTCGACGGCAGCGAGGAACTCCCGCCTTTGGACCCGGCGGCCACGGGCATCGCGCTGACCGGGGAGGGCCGCCTGATCAACTCCGGCGCGCTCAACGGGCTGAGCAAGAACAACGCCGTCAAGCGGATGATCGAACAGCTCACCAGCGACGGCACCGGCCGGACGGCGAAGAACTATCGCATCCGCGACTGGCTGATCTCGCGCCAGCGCTACTGGGGCACCCCGATCCCGATCATCCATGGCGAGGACGGCTCCGAGATCCCGGTCCCGGAGGACCAGCTTCCCGTCCTCCTGCCCTCCAGCGAGGGCCTGGACCTCACGCCCAAGGGCACCTCGCCGCTCGGCGGGGCGACGGACTGGGTCAACGTGCCCAACCCGATCGACGGCACTCCCGCCCGCCGCGACGCGGACACGATGGACACCTTCGTCGACAGCTCCTGGTACTTCCTGCGCTTCCTGAACCCCAACGACGACACCCAGGCCTTCGACCCGAAGGAAGCCGAGAAGTGGGCGCCGGTCGACCAGTACGTCGGCGGCGTCGAGCACGCCATCCTGCACCTGCTGTACGCGCGCTTCATCACCAAGGTGCTCTTCGACCTGGGTCACGTCACCTTCACCGAACCGTTCACGTCGCTGCTGAACCAGGGCATGGTCGTGCTGGACGGCGCCAAGATGTCCAAGAGCAAGGGCAACCTCGTCTACTTCACCGAGGAGGTTGAGCGGCACGGCGTCGACGCCGTGCGCCTGACCATGGCCTTCGCCGGCCCGCCCGAGGACGACATCGACTGGGCGGATGTCTCGCCGGTTGGTTCGGCCAAGTTCCTCGCCCGCGCGTGGCGCATGGCCAGGGACGTCACGAGCACGCCCGGCATCGAGTGGAAGACGGGCGACCAGGCCCTGCGTCGGGTGACTCACCGGTTCCTCGCCGACGCCCCATCGCTCATCGAGGCGTTCAAGTTCAACGTCGTCGTCGCCCGCCTGATGGAGCTCGTGAACGCCACCCGCAAGGTGATCGACACGGGCGCCGGGGGCGGGGATGCCGCGGTCCGCGAGGCGGCCGAGACGACCGCGATGGCGCTGAACCTGTTCTCGCCGTACACGGCGGAGGACATGTGGGAGCGCCTCGGCTACGAGCCGTGCGTCGCCCTGGCCCAGTGGCGCAAGGCCGACCCGACGCTTCTCGTGGCGGAAGCGGTCACCGCCGTCGTGCAGGTCGACGGCAAGGTGCGCGACCGCCTCGAGGTGTCGCCGAAGATCACGAGTACGGACCTGGAGAAGCTGGCCCGCGAGTCGGCCGCCATCATCCGCTCGGTGGGCGACCGCGAGATCGTGAACGTGATCGTGCGCGCCCCGCGCCTGGTCAGCATCGTCACGAAGCCCTGACCTCCCCGCGAAACCGCAGTTGTGCCATTTATGAAGGGCGTTTAGCGCGCACAACTGCGGTTTCGCGGGTGGGGAGGAGACCTCCACAGGCGGCGGCGGGGGAGATTGCGCACGGGTTGGGGCCGGCGCGGGAGCGGAGCCGGGGCGCGGCCTAGCCTTCCGGCATGGAGTCCGACGAGGCGAGTGATGCCCTCGCACGCCTCGCCCCGTCGGCGCGTGCCCCGGAACGCGCGCGCCGCCGCATCGGGGTGGGCGCCGCGGTTGTGCTGTTGATTGTCGCGCTGGTGACCGCCGTCGTCGTGTCCGCGTTCGGGCAGCCGCCGGGGCAGGTCGTCGTGCCCGTCGGCAGCGGCCCGGGAACCGGGTCGTCCGGAGGCGACAACGAGGGGTCCGGCGTTCCCACGTCCCCCTCGGCAGACAGCGGCGGCATCCTGTTCGTTCACGTACTCGGCGCGGTTCGGCGGCCCGGTCTCTTCGAAGTCCGAGACGGGGCGCGGGTGATCGACGTCGTCGCGGCCGCCGGTGGCCTCCTGGCCACGGCCGACCCGGCCGGCGTCAACCTGGCCAGGCTCGTGGGCGACGGGGAGCAGCTCTACATTCCGAAGCTCGGCGAAACGCAACCCGGTACCCCGCCGGGCGGGTCCGGCGGCGCGGCCCACGCCGCCGGCGGGAAGGTCAGCCTCAACTCCGCGAGCGCTTCGGAACTCGACACCCTCCCGCGGATCGGGCCGCTGATGGCCCAGCGCATCATCGACTACCGGGAGGCCAACGGCCCGTTCGCCGCCGTCGAAGACCTCCGCAATGTGACCGGAATCGGCGACAAGACCTTCGACGGCCTGAAGGCGCTGGTCACGCCGTGACGGCCGACCTGCGCCTGGCCGCCCCGGCCGCAGCCTGCTGGCTCACTGCCGGGGTGCTCTGCGCCGCTCCGGGGCAGGTGGCTGCGGCGGCTGGTCTGCTCTGGCTGGGGTCGGTGGCGGCCATCGGGATCGGCCTCGTCGATCGTTGGCCTCGGCGGTCGCGGTCCCAGAAAGGGTCTCAGCTTCGGGGGCGATGGCGAGCCCCGGCGCCAGCCCCGGGCCGCCCGGGTTGGCGCGCCCTGTGGGGTACGCTCGGCGTCACCTTCGCCGCCGCCGCGCTCGTCGCCACGGTCATCGCCGCCACCGCGTCCGCGCGGCTCCCGGGCGAGGTGAGGTCGGCCGCTGAACGGCACGCGATCGTCACCGGCACCGTCA
Organism: Cryobacterium sp. TMT1-2-1; assembly: GCF_004403955.1. Lineage (NCBI taxonomy): Bacteria > Bacillati > Actinomycetota > Actinomycetes > Micrococcales > Microbacteriaceae > Cryobacterium > Cryobacterium sp. TMT1-2-1. The sequence goes on along the minus strand of NZ_SOHC01000053.1, from coordinate 24,601 downwards.
CGATCGGCACGATGGCCGCCGAGACGCAATCGTTCCAGGGGTTCAGCGGCTTCTCCAGTCGGGTCCGGTTCCGCGGCACCCTCACCGAGCTGCGGCTGGACGGCCGGACCGTGCCGGTGTCCGTTCCCGTGGTGGTGTTCGCCGAATCCACTGCTTCCGCTTCGCGCGCGCTGGAGATCGGTTCCTCCGTGCGGCTGACCGGCACGGTTCAGGTCGCCCAACCGGGGGATGCCGCGGCGGTTCTCTTCTTCGGACGCGGCCCACCGGAGGCCGGCACGGGTCCGCCGTGGTGGCTCGGGTGGGCCGGGGAGCTCCGGCACGGGTTCTCCGATGCGGCCTCCCGGCTGCCCGGCGACGGCGGCGACCTGCTGCCCGGCCTCGCCATCGGCGACACCACAGCGGTGAGCGACGAGCTGGACGGCGAGATGAAGACGAGTTCGCTGAACCACCTCACCGCCGTCTCCGGGGCGAACTGCGCGGTCGTGATCGCGTCGATCATGCTGCTCGGCGGGGCTCTCCGCCTGCGCCGAGGCGTGCGGATCGCCCTGTCCCTGGCGGTGCTCGTGGGTTTTGTGACGCTCGTGACGCCCGAGCCGAGCGTGCTCCGGGCCGGGGTGATGGCATCCGTCGTGCTGCTCTCGATCGGCATCGGGAGGCCCGGCGGCGGGATGCCGGCCCTCGCCCTGGTCGTGATCGTGCTGCTGGCCGGCGACCCGTGGCTGTCCCGCAACTACGGCTTCGCGCTGTCGGTGCTCGCGACGGCGGGCCTGCTGGTCCTCGCCGGTCCCGTGACCCGGGCGCTGTCCCGCTGGATGCCCACCGGCCTCGCCGCCCTCATCTCGATCCCGCTCGCCGCTCAACTCGCCTGCCAGCCCGTACTCGTGCTGCTGAGCCCCAGCCTCCCGCTCTACGGGGTGCCGGCGAACCTGCTGGCGGCCCCGGCCGCGCCCCTGGCGACGGTCGTGGGACTCCTCGGCTGCCTGCTGCTGCCGTGGGCTCCTGGGCTCGCCGGGACCCTCCTGGGCGCGGCCTGGCTGCCGTCGGCGTGGATCGCCGCGGTTGCTCGAACTACGGCAGCCCTGCCGGGAAGCCGGCTGCCGTGGCCCGGCGGGGCCGTCGGCCTCACCGGCATCGTGCTCGTCACGCTTCTCGTCCTGATCCTCGTCTTCCGGCAGGCGGGAGCGCGCGGCGCGCGGCGGCGGACCGCGGCGCTGGCCCTGCTGCTGGCCTCGCTCGGCGCATATTCCGGGTCGCTCATCGGCACCGGGGTCGGGCGGGCCGCCGCCTTCCCCGACGACTGGCAGATCGCAGCCTGCGACATCGGCCAGGGTGATGCCGTGGTCGTGCGCGACGGGGACCGGTACGCGCTCATCGACGTCGGACCGGACCCGAAACCGCTCGCCGCCTGCCTCCGCACCCTCGGCATCGACCGGATCGACCTGCTCGTGCTCACCCACTACGACATGGACCACATCGGCGGGATCGACGCCGTGCTCGGCCGGGTGGACACCGCCCTGGTCGGGATCCCCGAGAACGACCAGGACCGGCGCCTGCACGACCGGCTCGCCGAGGGCGGCGCGCTGCTGCGGCAGTCTGCCCGGGGCGACAGCGGGGCCCTCGGCGGGCTGCGTTGGGAGATCCTCTGGCCGGTCAGGGGCTCACCGGTGATGCAGGTCGGCAACCCGGGAAGTGTGACGATCGGCTTCGACGGGCGCGGCATCCGGTCGCTGTTCCTCGGAGACCTGGGCGAGGAGGCGCAGGACGCCATGTCGCGCGCGTCCAGGCCGGCGGCACTGGATGTCGTGAAGGTCGCCCACCACGGTTCGGCCGACCAGAGCCCGGAGCTGTACGCCCGCCTCCGCGCCACGGTCGGGCTGATCGGGGTCGGCGCGGACAACGGCTACGGGCACCCGACGGATGCGCTGCTGGACATGCTCTCCGGAGTCGGAACGACCGCCTTCCGCACCGACCGGCAGGGGATGCTCGTGGTTGCGCCGGCCGCCCAGCGCGGCGGCGCGCTCACCGTGTGGACCGAGAAGGTGCCGCCCCGGGCGAGTGGGAGCCCGGGCGCGCGCGACAGCCGGCGCGCGGGCCCGTCACCGGCCCCGGCTAGGCTGGAACGAGCAATCGAAGGGAACCGCGTGGCCGCTCGCACCACCGCACCACGGGCACTGAAGCCGGCCCAGAAGTCGGCCTCGAAGTCGACGCCGAAGACCGCGGCTATCCCGCAGCTGGCCTGGCACCAGGTGCGTCCGGCGCCGGTCCTGCTGGTCTCCGGCACCGAATCATTCCTGGCCGAACGCGCCATCCGGCAGCTCCGGGACTTCCTGAAGCTCGAGGACCCCGAGCTCGAGGTCAGCGACGTGCAGGCCGACAGCTACGCGCCCGGCGAAATTCTGACCCTGGCCAGCCCCTCGCTGTTCGGGGAGCCTCGCCTGATCCGGGTGCGCTCCGTCGAGAAGTGCACCGACGCGTTCCTCACCGAGGCCCTCGACTACCTGCAGAACCCGGCCGAAGACACCTACCTGGTGCTGCGGCACGGCGGGGGAGTGCGCGGCAAGAAGCTCCTCGACACGATCCGCAGCGGCGTCGGCGGCGGCATCGAAATCGTCTGCGCCGAACTCAAGAAGGACACCGACAAGCACGACTTCGCCTCGGCCGAATTCAAGACCGCGGGCAAACGCGTGACCGCCAGCGCCCTGCGCGCCCTCGTTTCGGCGTTCTCGGATGACCTCGCCGAGCTGTCGGCCGCCTGCCAGCAGCTGATCTCCGATTCGAGTGCGGAGGTCACCGAGGTCACCGTCGATCGCTACTACGGCGGCCGGGTCGAGGCCAACGCGTTCAAGGTGGCCGACTCGGCCATCGCCGGGCGCCACGGGGAGGCGCTGGTCACGCTCCGGCATGCGCTGTCCTCCGGGGCAGATCCGGTGCCCATCGTCGCCGCCTTCGCCATGAAGATCCGCACGATGGCCAAGCTGTTCGGAGTCCGGGGCGGTTCCGGCCAGCTCGCCTCCCAGTTCGGACTCGCGCCCTGGCAGGTGGAGCGTGCCCAGCGGGACCTCCGCGGCTGGAGCGACGAGGGCCTGGCCCGCTGCATCACCATGCTCGCCGAGACGGATGCGAACGTGAAGGGCGGCGGTCGCGACCCCGTGTTCGCGCTCGAGCGCCTCATCGGCGTGATCGCGCGGCGCGGCGAAGACTGACCGGCGGGGCCGCTGCTCGCCGACGTCGCCGGTTCCGGTCGAGACCGCCCGGTGCACCGGGGCAACTCGACCGGAACCGTTCGACTAGGCGGAACCGTTCGACTAGGCGGAACCGTGCAACCAGGCGACGAACGCAAAAAAAGTCCCCGCCGGCGAGGGCGGGGACTTATGAACCGAGGGCCGAAGCCCCGGTCGGAGACTACTTGAGGGCGGAAACCGACTTCGCGAGCGCGGACTTCTTGTTCGCGGCCTGGTTGCTGTGGATGACGCCCTTGCTGACGGCCTTGTCGAGCTTCTTCGAAGCGACGGCGAGGCTGGCGACGGCCTTGTCCTTGTCACCGGAGGTGATCGCGGCGCGCGCGATGCGGATAGCGGTCTTGAACTCGCTCTTGACCGCCTTGTTGCGCTCCTGGGACTTCTTGTTGGTGAGGATGCGCTTGATCTGCGACTTGATGTTTGCCACGTTTGCACGCTTTCGTTTAGATTCTTTTACGGACATGCCACTCAGCGGTAGAGGGCGCTTCGCGGCGAAAATCGTGTGGGGTGGGACCCAACACGCAAGCCAACAGGAAACGATACCAGCTATTGGCCCGGCCCGACAATCGGCCCCGGCTCCCCACCCGGCTCCCCGCCCGCTTCCTCGGCCGGGAAGCCCGCCGACAGCTCGGCGGCCACCCGGCGGAGCACCGCGGTGAAGCGCTGCGGTTGCGCGAGGCTCACCAGGTGGGTCGCGCCCGGCACGATCACGAGGCGTCCACGACGGCAGGCCGCGAGGAAGCGCCGTTCGTTCAGGCGGAACTGGTCCAGAGCCCCATTCACCAACCACACCGGCCCCGGGTAGGCGGCCAGGCTCGCCAGCGGCCGGAGAGTCCCGGTGGCGCGCAGCCCGGCATCCATGACGTCCAGGGCCACGCCCCCGGCGAGCACGTCGTGCGCACCCTGGCGGGGAACCAGGGCGCGCACCATCGTCGTGTGCAGCCAGAGCCCGCGGTCGGGCAGCAGGCGGATGCCCCTGGCCAGGCCGCGGTATGCCGCCAGTCCCGGTCCTCCCGGCACCGTGGAGCAGCCGGCCGCCACGAGCCCGGCCACCCGCTCGGGGTGCGCGCCGGCGTAGGCGATCGCGTAGTAGCCGCCGAGCGACAGGCCGACGAGCATCACCCGGCCGCCGAGTGCGGTCACGCCGGTATCGATCTCGCGGAGCGCGCCCTCCACTGTGAACTCCTCGCCGAGCAGCGCGCCGTGGCCCGGCAGGTCGATCGCGAGCACGGAGTGCCCGTCGTCTCGGAGCCGCTCCACCTGCTGCCGCCACATCGAGGCCGAGGTGCGGATGCCGTGCACGAGCAGGATCGGGATGGCGGCCATCAGCTGTTCCTGATGGTTCCGGCGGCCCGGGCCGCTGCCACGGCCGAGGTGCGCGAGCCGACCCCGAGTTTGGCGAAGATGTGCGCGAGGTGGGACTTGACCGTGGCCTCGCTGAGGAACAGGTCCTGGCCGATCTGGCGGTTCGATCGCCCGGCCGCGACGAGCGTGAGCACCTCGGCCTCCCGCAGCGACAGCCGGGTCTCCGGCACCCGGGCGCGGGTGTCCAGTCGCGAGGCGACGGCGGGCGCGAGCGCGCTCTCCCCGGCCGCCGCAGCGCGGACGGCCGCGATGAGCTCGGCCGGCGGGGCGTCCTTGAGCAGGTAGCCGCTGGCCCCGGCCTCGATTGCGCCCAGGATGTCGGCATCCGTGTCGTAGTTGGTCAGGACGAGCACGCGAGGCGCTCCCGGGCGCGAACGCACGGCCCGGGTCGCCTCCGCTCCCTGCAGCGCTCCGGTGAACTGCAGGTCCATCAGCACCACGTCGACGCCGCCCGCCGCGGCGAGCGCGACCGCGTCCTCCGCGCTGCCGGCCTCCGCCGCGACGTCCATGTCTGCCTCGGCCGAGAACAGGGCGCGCAGGCCAGCGCGCACCACCGGGTGGTCGTCGGCCAGGAGGAGGCGGATCACGCCGCACCCTCGCCCAGCGGGAAGGTCACGGCGACCGCTGTCCCGCGCCCCGGGCGCGACTCCACCACGAACGTTCCGCCGAGCTGCTCCACCCGCTGCCGGATGGCGACCAGCCCGAACGACTCGGTGCGGAGCCCGGGCGTGGGCTCCGTCGCGGTGAAGCCCCGCCCGTTGTCGACGACATCGAGCGTGACCTCGTCGCTCATGTAGCTGAGGGTGACCTCGGCGCGGGTCGCCGCCGCGTGCTGGACCACATTGGCCAGCGAGCCCTGGGCGATCCGCAGCAGGGTGGCTTCGAGCCGCATGGGCAGCTCGACCGGCTCCCCGGTGACGTGCAGGCTCACCGCCGTCGCCTCCCTGCTCCCGGCGGCCTCGCGGGTCACGGTGTCGGCCAGGCGGGCGAGGGCGCCGGGGAGGGTCTGGGTGTCCAGGGCCGGGGGAGTGAGCTCGCGGATGAACCGGCGTGTCTCCTGCAGATTCGCGGCCGCGGTGTCCCGGGCGAGGCGCAGGTGCTCGAGCGCCGCGGCATCCGTCACCGTGCGCTCGGCGGCATGGATCAGCAGCTGGATGCTGGACAGGCCCTGGGCGAGCGTGTCGTGGATCTCGCGGGCGAGCCGTCCGCGCTCGGCCAGGATGCCCGCCTGGCGTTCGGTCGCGGCGAGGTCGGCCTGGGCGCCCCGAAGCTCACCGATCAGGGCCTGGCGTTCGGCGGCCTCGCGCAGCAGAGCCCGGTAGCCCAGCCCGATCGCGACGGCCACGCCGGCGCCGACCAGCGGCCCGAGCGCGGCCCCCACGCTGAAACCGAGGTTGCGGCTGAGCGCCCACACCGCCAGCAGCACGCTGACCAGGACGAGCGGCACGCCCCAGCGGAGGGGGAGCACGTGGAGCTGGAGGAAGAACAGCGGGAAGACGATGTACGCGGCGTCCTGGGCCAGGAGGGTGAGACCGAGCCACTCCACGAGCAGCAGGCCCAGCCAGACCGGGATGATCCACCGTTCCCGGCGCGTGCGGGCGAGGTAGCTGCCGCCGAAGTAGCTGCCGAGGAACACGGCCGCCAGGCCGACGATCAGAGCTGGGTCGGGCCAGGCGCCGAACAGGGCGCGCACCACGACCAGGGCGGTCAGCGCGGCGATCAGCAGGTGGAGTCCCATTCGCAGCCCGGTGAACACCGGGGTGAGCGCCGACAAAGGCAGGCCGCCGCCGATGCTGGCGGACGGCAGGGTGGCGACAGGGCCTGGGGCGACTGGGCCCGGGGCGGCAGGGCTGGACATTGCGCCCAGCCTAACCAGAGCGGATGCTCCCGGGCATCCATCGAAGGGATGACCGTCGGGAGTGGCTAGGGTCGAGTCATGACTTCACCGCTGAATTCCGCCCGCGTGATCGCCCTCGTCAACGCCCGGGTCGTCCCGGTCGCCGGCGACCCGATCGAACGGGGCACCGTGCTGATCGAGGACGGACTGATCTCCGCGGTCGGCGCCGACCTGTCCATCCCGGGCGGCGCCGTCATCATCGACGCGGCCGGCAAGTGGGTGTTGCCCGGCTTCATCGAGGCGCACGGCCATGTCGGCATCGACGAGGAGGCCAACGGCTGGGCCGGCAACGACACCAACGAGATGACCGACCCCAACACGGCCGGCGTGCGTGCCATCGACGCGATCAACATCGACGATGAGGGATTCCGGGACGCCCTGGCCGGGGGAGTCACGACGATCGTGGTGAAGCCGGGCTCCGGCAACCCGATCGGCGGGCAGACGGTCGCGATCAAGAGCTGGGGCGGCCGCACCGTCGACGAGCAGGTCATCAGCGAGTCGGTCAGCGTCAAGTCCGCCCTCGGCGAGAACCCCAAGCGGGTCTACGGCGACAAGAAGCAGACCCCGAGCACCCGGTTGGGCGTGAGCCTGATCATCCGCCGGGCCTTCGTCGAGGCCCGCAACTACGCCGAGGCGCGTGACGCCGCCGCGGAGAAGAACGAACCCTTCACCCGTGACCTCGGCAAGGAGGCCCTGGCCCGGGTGCTCTCCGGTGAGCTCGCCTGGGACCAGCACGTGCACCGCCACGACGACATCGCCACCGCACTCCGCCTGGCCGACGAGTTCGGCTACCGCCTGGTGATCAACCACGGCACCGAGGGGCACAAGCTCGCCGACGTGCTCGCCGAGCGCGACATCCCGGTGATCTTCGGGCCGCTGTTCACCTCCCGCACCAAGGTCGAGCTCCGCGACCGCGCGATCGGCAACCTCGTCGCGCTTGCCGCGGCCGGGGTGCGGGTGGCCATCACCACCGACCACCCCGTCGTCCCGATCAATTTCCTCGTGCACCAGGCGTCGTTCGCCGTCAAGGAGGGCCTGTCGGCGCGGGTTGCGCTCGAGGCCCTCACGGTGAACCCGGCCGCGATGATGCGCCTGCAGGACCGCGTCGGTTCGCTCACGCCGGGCCTCGACGCGGATGTCGTGGTCTGGTCGGGCGACCCGCTCGACATCAACTCCCGCGCCGAACTCGTGCTCATCTCCGGGGTCGAGGTCTACCGCTGGTCCGACGGCGCCGGACGTGTCGTCGAGCGCAGCGAACGGCTCGCTGTGCGCGGGTAGACCTGCGGCGCCGCTGAGCATGAAAGAATTGGGGCACCATGTCACCCAGAGCTCTCAAGGCGCTTGAACCGTCCGCCACCCCGCCGGCGTTCATCCGTAACTTCTGCATCATTGCCCACATCGACCACGGTAAGTCGACCCTGGCCGACCGGATGCTGCAGATCACCGGGGTCGTCGACGAGCGTTCCATGCGGGCGCAGTACCTCGACCGGATGGACATCGAGCGCGAGCGCGGCATCACGATCAAGAGCCAGGCCGTGCGGATGCCGTGGGAGCTCGAGGGCCAGACCTACGCGCTGAACATGATCGACACGCCCGGCCACGTCGACTTCACCTACGAGGTCTCCCGCAGCCTCGCCGCCTGCGAGGGCGCGATCCTGCTCGTCGACGCGGCCCAGGGCATCGAGGCGCAGACCCTCGCGAACCTCTACCTCGCCCTCGAGAACGACCTCACCATCATTCCGGTGCTGAACAAGATCGACCTGCCGGCGGCCGACCCCGACAAATACGCGAAGGAGCTGGCCAGCCTCATCGGCGGCAGCCCCGACGACGTGCTGCGGGTGTCCGGCAAGACCGGCGTGGGCGTGAGCGAACTGCTCGACCGGGCCACCCGGCTCATCCCGGCCCCGGTCGGAAACCCGGATGCCCCCACCCGCGCGATGATCTTCGACTCGGTCTACGACAGCTACCGCGGCGTGGTCACCTACGTGCGCATGATCGACGGCAAGCTGGGCCCGCGCGAGAAAATCCAGATGATGTCCACCCGCGCCACCCACGAGATCCTCGAGATCGGCGTCAGCTCGCCCGAGCCGACCCAGAGCCAGGGACTCGGCGTCGGAGAGGTCGGCTATCTGATCACGGGCGTGAAGGACGTGCGCCAGTCCAAGGTCGGCGACACGGTCACCACCGCGGTGAAGCCGGCGACGGTCGCCCTGCCCGGCTACACCGAGCCCAAGCCGATGGTCTTCTCCGGGCTGTACCCGATCGACGGCAGCGACTACCCGGCCCTGCGCGAAGCGCTCGACAAGCTCAAGCTCTCCGACGCGTCCCTCGTCTACGAGCCGGAGACATCCGTGGCCCTCGGCTTCGGTTTCCGCTGCGGCTTCCTCGGCCTGCTCCACCTCGAGATCATCACCGAACGCCTCGACCGGGAGTTCGGCCTCGACCTGATCACGACCGCGCCCAGCGTGATCTACGAGGTCACCACCGACGACAAGAAGACGGTCACGGTGACGAACCCGAGCGAATTCCCGAACGGGAAGATCGCGAAGGTCGAGGAGCCAGTCGTCAAGGCGGCCATCCTGGCGCCCAAGGACTACGTCGGCGTGATCATGGAACTCTGCCAGAGCCGCCGCGGCACCCTCCTCGGCATGGACTACCTCGGCGAGGACCGGGTCGAGATCCGCTACACCATGCCCCTCGGCGAGATCGTGTTCGACTTCTTCGACAACCTCAAGAGCCGCACGGCCGGCTACGGCTCGCTCGACTACGAGCCGATCGGCTCGCAGGAAGCAGACCTGGTCAAGGTGGACATCCTGCTCCAGGGCGAGCAGGTCGACGCGTTCAGCGCGATCGTGCACCGCGACAAGGCCTACGAGTACGGCGTGCTGATGACCGGGCGGTTGCGGAAGCTCATTCCGCGGCAGCAGTTCGACGTGCCGATCCAGGCCGCGATCGGCGCCCGGATCATCGCCCGCGAGAGCATCAGCGCCATCCGCAAGGACGTGCTGGCCAAGTGCTACGGCGGCGACATCTCCCGCAAGCGCAAGCTCCTCGAGAAGCAGAAAGAGGGCAAGAAGCGCATGAAGATGGTCGGCCGGGTCGAGGTGCCGCAGGAGGCATTCATCGCGGCGCTCTCCGGCGACGAACCGCCCAAGAAAGAGAAGAAGTAGCCGGATGCGCCGGGAAACCTTCACCGACGCCGCCGTCACCTACGGGGCCATCGGCGGCACCCTCGCGCCCGACCTGCTCCGCTACCCGCCCCAGGGGCACCGGCCGCAGGAGCGCAGCGTGCGGCTCGGCAGCGGCGAAGAGCGCTTCCGCCTGGCCTCGCGGTCGCTGATGACCTGGGGTGTGCAGCGCGGCAGCGGCATGAGCGTCACCGACCTGGAAAGCGGAACCGGGGTGCAGTACTCCGGCCTCCGGTTCAACGCCGACGGCACCGCTGCGGCCGACCAGAACGGATCGGACAACGAAGAGACCTTCTCGGACGACGGCACGCCCTACATCATCAACGGCATGACGGCCCGGCTCAGGGTTCCCTTCGGTCCGTTCACCGTGACGGCGCCGGTGCGCGTGGTCTACGTGATCGACGAGGTCGACCGGGTCGGCTTCGCCTACGGCACGATGAAGGGCCACCCGGAAAGCGGCGAGGAATCCTTCGTCGTCGCCCGGCACGAGGACGACTCCGTCTGGCTGACGGTCAGGGCCTTCTCCCGCCCGAGCACCTGGTACTACCGCCTGGTCTGGCCGATCCTGCGGATGCAGCAGGCGCGGTTCACCCGGAGCTACCTCCGGGCCCTGCACCCCGCCGGCGCGGCGTAGGCGCCGATGGCCGGTCCTCAGCCCCTCGGAGACCCTGCCCCGGCGGACGGCCTGCTGCCCGCCGGGGCGGCGGTCGGCGCGCCGGAGCGCGACTTCGGCGTCTACCTGCACGTGCCGTTCTGCCGCGTGCGCTGCGGCTACTGCGACTTCAACACGTACACGGCGACCGAGCTGCGCGGCGTCAAGCAGAGCGACTACGCGAGCCAGGCCGTCCTCGAGGTCGAGGCGGCGGGCCGCATCCTGACAGACTCCGGGCTGCCGGCCCGCGAGGCCTCGACCGTCTTCTTCGGCGGCGGCACCCCGACGCTGCTGCCGGCCGAGCACCTGGCCCGGATGCTTGCGTCGGTGAGGTCCGTCTGGGGCATCGCCGCGGGCGCCGAGGTCACCACGGAGGCGAACCCCGACTCCGTCGACGAGGCCTACCTGGCCCACCTTGCCGGCGCCGGCTTCACCCGGGTTTCGTTCGGCATGCAATCGGCCGTGCCGCGCGTGCTGGCCACCCTCGAACGCACCCACGACCCCGAGCGGGTGCCGCTCGTCGTGCGCTGGGCCAGGGACGCCGGGCTCGACGTCAGCCTCGACCTCATCTACGGCACGCCGGGGGAGACCCTCGCCGACTGGCGAGCCAGCCTGGAGCACGCGATTGCACAGGCCCCCGACCACCTGAGCGCGTACTCGCTGATCGTCGAGGAGGGCACCAAGCTCGCCCGGCAGATCCGGCGCGGGGAACTCGTCCAGCCCGACGAAGACCTGCAGGCGGACTTCTACGAGCTGGCCGACGAACTGCTCGCCGCCGCCGGGTACTCCTGGTACGAGGTGAGCAACTGGGCCACGGACGACGCCCACCGTTCCCGCCACAATCTCGCCTACTGGCGCAGCCAGGACTGGTGGGGCGTCGGTCCCGGCGCACACAGCCACATGGGCGGCGTGCGCTGGTGGAACGTCAAGCACCCGGCCGCCTACGCGGACCGGGTGCTCTCCGGGCTCTCGCCTGCGGCCGGCCGGGAGACGCTCGACGACGCGACCCGGGAGGTTGAGCGGGTGCTGCTGCGGAGCCGCATCCGGGAGGGCATTGCGGTCGCGTCGCTGTCGCCGCAGGGACGCCATGAGGTCGCCGGGCTGATCGCCGACGGGCTGATCGACGGCGCGGCGGCGATCGGCGGCTCGATCGAACTGACCCTCCGGGGCCGGCTGCTGGCGGACGCGGTCGTCCGGCGCCTGACCGACTGACCGCGCCGGCAGTCGATCCCTAGCTGACGAACTTGATTGTGAGCGGGTAGGTGTAGTACCGGCCCGTGTTGGCTGCCATCGCGGCCATGATTCCGAAGACGATGGCGAGGATCCACGCCGCGCCGAGGATGAGGAAGCCGATCAGGAGGATCGCGGTGACGCCGCCCACGATGTAGGCGATCAGCAGGGTGATCTGGAAGTTCAGGGCCGTCGCCGTGTGCGCGCGGATGAACGGGCCGCGGTCCTTCAGCACGAGGTAGCCGATCAGCGCCGGCAGCGGGCCGAAGAGGATTCCGCCGATATGGATCAGCGTCGCCCAGAGCTTCTCGTCGGCCGGGTTCATCGGGGTCGGGGCCTGGTACTGGTTCGAGGGGGGAGGTGCTGAGGACATTCGGACTCCTTATGGTCTGGTCGGCACGGTCTGGTCGGCCCCTGGTGCGGTCACGCCGACACCAGAGTAGCGGCCGGGCTACTTGATCAGGCGAACCGCGAACGGGTAACGGTAGTGGTGTCCGTCCTTGGCCTGCTGGAAGCCAAGGATGGAGAAGATCAGGCTCACGACCCACAGCGCCACGGAGAAAATCCCGAAGATCCCACCGATCCCGAAGGTGATCGACGCCAGGAAGCTGGCGATGATGTTGATCGCCACGTAGCCGAAGACGAGGGTGATCTGGAAATTGAGGGCTTCCTTGGCTTCCTCCGCCGTGAAGCGGCCGCGATCCTTGAAGATCAGCCAGATGAGCAGGGACGGGAAGAAACTCAGGATGCCGCCGAGGTGGGCGAAGGAGGCCCACTGCCGGTCGTCGGCCTCGGTGAGCGGGGCGGCCGGAACCGGGGCGGGGCCCTGGTACGGGGCCCGGTAGGGGTCCTGGGGCGGTCGCTGGCCGCGGTACGGGTCGTCGGGGATCTGGGCGTTCGGATCGCTCATCGGGGTGCCTTTCAGCGAATGGTGCTCGTCGGCTGCCGGGGATTCCCGCGCCGATATGCATAAGCTACTGCCCCCGATCCGCTTGTAGCAATGGGTGATCCCGTGCGGGTCGCGGTATGATTGGCACTCAGGAAGGGCGAGTGCCAACACCGCCAACCACATGCCACGAGAACACGGCAGCACGAGCGGAGAGGGAAGCGACCCGTCATGGTATCTGATCGCAGCCTCGAGGTCCTGCGGGTCATCGTGCAGGACTACGTCGCTTCACGGGAACCTGTCGGGTCGAAGACCATCGTCGATCGGCACTCCTTTGGTGTGTCTGCCGCGACGATCCGCAACGACATGGCCCTCCTCGAGGAGGAAGAGCTGATCGTCGCCCCGCACACCTCGTCCGGGCGCATCCCCACCGACAAGGGCTACCGGGTCTTCGTCGACCACCTGGCCGACCTGCGACCGCTGTCCGCGGCTGCGCGAGGGGCCATCGAGACCTTCCTGGGCGAGTCCGCCGACCTCGACGAGGTTCTGGCCCGGAGCGTCAGGCTGCTCTCCCAGCTCACCCACCAGGTCGCCCTGGTGCAGTATCCGTCCCTGTCCCGCGCCAGGGTGCGCCACATCGAACTCGTTCCCCTGGGCGGCACCCGCATCCTGTCCGTGCTCATCACGGACTCCGGCCGGGTCGAACAGAGAGTGATCGAGCTGCCTCGCGCCCTCGACGAACAGCAGCTCGGCGATGTGCGCGCCCGGCTCAACTCCGCCGTGTCCGGCCTGAGCATGAGCGAGGCGGCAACGGCGCTGTCCGGCCCGGAAGGGCTGGTCCCACGGGACCTCGAGGATGTCGTCGGCCCGATCACCGCCACCCTGGGCGACCAGATCGGCGCGAACCGTCACGACAAGCTCGTGATGGCCGGCGCGGCCAACCTGGTCCGCACCGAACATGACTTCACTGGCAGCATCTACCCGGTGCTCGAGGCCATCGAGGAACAGGTCGTGCTGCTGCGCCTGTTCGGCGAAATGGCCACCGACCAGCACGGCGTCTCGGTGAGCATCGGGCGCGAGAACGCGCCGTTCGGACTGGGCGAGACGTCCGTGCTCACGAGCGGCTATACCTCGCCGGGCGGCGACCTTGCCCGGCTGGGCGTGCTCGGCCCGACCCGCATGGACTACTCCAACAACATGGCCGCGGTCCGAGCCGTCGCCCGGTACCTGTCCCGCCTCCTCGGCGAGAACTAGGTCCCGAACCCGCACCGCCCGCGAACCCACGGCCAGATCCTCACCATTTCCAGAACCTCACCATTTCCAGAACCTCACCCCCAAGATATTCAAGGAGAGCCAGCTTTGGCTGACCATTACGAAGTACTCGGCGTCGCCCGCGATGCCACCACCGACGAGATCAAGAAGGCCTACCGGCGCCTGGCCCGCCAGTTGCACCCCGACGTGAACCCGGGGGCCGACGCGTCCGAGCGGTTCAAGTCGGTCACTCACGCCTATGACGTGCTGAGCGACGCGAAACAGCGCCAGCAGTACGACCGGGGCGGGCAGGGCGGCGGCGGATTCGACAACGGCCAATTCGGCAACTTCGGCGACATCTTCGAGACCTTCTTCGGCGGCGGAGGCGGCGGGAGCCGCGGACCCCGATCGCGCCGCGAACGCGGCCAGGACGCGCTGCTCCGGGTCGAGCTCGACCTCGACGAGGTCATCTTCGGCACGCACCGCGACATCGAGGTCGACACGGCCGTGGTCTGCGGCACCTGCAGCGGCACCTGCTGCCAGCCGGGAACGGCCCCGGTCACCTGCGACATCTGCCACGGAACCGGCAACATCCAGCGGGCCGTGCGGTCCCTGCTCGGCAATGTGATGACGTCGAGCCCCTGCGGCTCCTGCCGCGGCTACGGCACCATCATCGCCACCCCGTGTGTCACCTGCCAGGGCCAGGGGCGCGTGCGTGCCCGCCGCAAGGTCCCCATCGACATCCCGGCCGGCGTCGACACCGGCCTGCGCCTGCAGATGCCCGGCAGCGGCGAGGCCGGCCCGGCCGGCGGCCCCAACGGCGACCTCTACCTCGAAATGAAGGTGCGCCACCACGACGTCTTCAGCCGCGACGGTGACGACCTGCTCTGCACCCTGGACATCCCGATGACCACCGCGATCCTCGGCACGACCACGACGGTCGCCGCGCTCGACGGCGACATCGAGGTCCAGTTGCGGCCCGGCGTGCAAAGCGGGGAGATCCTCACGATCAAGGACCGCGGCGTGACCAAGCTGCGCGGAAACGGCCGCGGCGACCTCCGGATCGGCGTGCAGGTTCTCACCCCGACCAAGCTCGACCACAAGGAGCGCGAGCTGATCGAGGCGTTCGCGGCCCGGCACAAGGTGCCCGCACCCTCGCTCAGCCACTTCCAGCAGGGACTGTTCGCGAAGCTGCGCGATCGGTTCCTCGGCTAGAAGCCGCCTGATGGCGCATTTCTTTCTCGACGAGTCGCTCCGGGCAGAGGACTGCGCCCCGGGCGCGGTCGTCCGCGTGGGCGGCAGCGAAGCCAGGCACGCCGTCACGGTCAGCCGGATCCGGCCGGGCGAGCAGCTGCTCCTCGGCAACGGCGCCGGGCTCATCCTCGGCGGCACCGTCGTCACGGCGGAGCCGACCGAGCTGTCCCTCCGCGTCGACACGAACACGGTGACGCCGCCGGCCAGGCCCCGGATCCTGCTCGTGCAGGCCCTCGCCAAGGGCGACCGGGACGAACTGGCCGTCCAGGCCGCCACCGAGCTGGGTATCGACGGTGTGATCCCGTGGGCGGCGGCGCGATCGGTGTCCCGGTGGGAGGGTGCGAAGATCGCCAGGGGCCGTGAGCGCTGGGCCAGCATCGTGCGCGAGGCCGGCAAGCAGTCGATCCGACCCTGGCTGCCGAGCGTCGAGGGCCTGGCGAGTACGAAAGCGCTGGCCGCCCTGGCCGGCTCCGCGCGGATGCTCCTGCTCGAGCCGACCGCCTCGGCCCGGCTCACCGAGGTGCCCGCGCCGACCGACGACCGCGACATCCTGCTCGTCGTCGGGCCGGAGGGCGGAATCGCCCCGTCGGAGCTGGCCATCCTCGAAGCGGCCGGCGCGACGCGGGTGCGCCTCGGCGACACCATCCTGCGCACCTCCACCGCGGGGCCGGCCGCGGTGGCCATCCTGAACGCGACGCTCGGCCGCTGGTAGCGCCGCTTAAGATAGAGACATGTCTTCCTCCGGCGCAGAACCGTCCATCTTCAGCCGCATCGTCGCCCGTGAAATCCCGGCGACGATCGTGGCCGAGACCGACCGCATCATCGCCTTCAACGACATCCACCCGCAGGCGCCCGTGCACGTCGTCATCACGACCAAGACGCAGCAGTACCGCAACGTGGTCGAACTCGCCGCGGCCGAACCCGCCCTGCTGGCCGAACTCGTCGATGTGGCCCGGCAGGTCGCCGACGAGCGCACGGGCGGGGAATTCCGCCTCGTCTTCAACACCGGCCCGTCCGCGGGACAGACCGTTTTCCACGTGCACGCCCACATCATGGGCGGACAGCTGAAGGAGGGGTCGCTTGGCTCCCACTGACGCGACGTCGGCCGGCGCCGAACGCGCAGAGCTCCGGATGCAGGTCGACGGGATCGCCATGGTGCGGCTCCTCGGGCCGCAGGATCGGTTCCTCGACACGATTGAACACGAGTATCCTGACGTCACTGTGCACGTGCGCGGCAACGACATCACCCTGACCGGGGACCCCGCACAGGTCGAAGCCGTGCGGCGCCTGATCGAGGAACTGCAGCTGATGCTCCGCGACGGCCGCGACCTCGGCGAGGCGGAGATCTCGACGTCGGCGCGGATGCTCGGCGCCGACAGCACCCGGAGCCCGTCTGAGCTGCTCGGCCAGGCCATCCTCAGCTCCAGGGGCAAGAGCATCCGCCCGAAGACCCTCGGCCAGAAGCACTACGTCGACGCGATCGACGAGAACACCATCACCTTCGGAATCGGCCCGGCCGGAACCGGCAAGACCTACCTTGCGATGGCCAAGGCCGTGCAGGCGCTGCAGCGCAAGGAGGTCGACCGGATCATCCTCACCCGCCCGGCAGTCGAGGCCGGTGAACGCCTGGGCTTCCTGCCGGGCACCCTCACCGAGAAGATCGACCCGTACCTCCGGCCGCTCTACGACGCCCTCTTCGAGATGATGGACCCCGAGCTCGTCCCCAAGCTCCTCGCGGCCGGCACGATCGAGGTTGCCCCGCTCGCGTACATGCGCGGGCGCACGCTCAACTCATCCTTCGTCGTGCTCGACGAGGCCCAGAACACCACGCCGGAACAGATGAAGATGTTCCTCACCCGGCTCGGCTTCGGCTCCCGGATGGTCATCACCGGTGACGTGACCCAGGTCGACCTGCCCGCCGGTGCGAGCGGCCTCAAGCTCGTCAGCCGTGTGCTCGACAATCTCGACGACATCCACTTCGTGCAGCTGACCAGCGCGGATGTCGTGCGGCACTCCCTCGTGGGACGCATCGTCGACGCGTACACCGAATACGACGCGCAGAAGCAGGCCCAGCGCTACGAAAGCGACCAGGCGCGCGAATTCGCCGCCCGTGCCACCCCGCGCTCCGCCGGCCCGCGTGATCGCCTTCCGAAACGGAGACCCAGTTGAGCATCGAAATCAATAACGAGTCGAACATCCGAGTCGACGAGGCCGCCATCCTCCGGCTGGCCGCGTACGCGCTCGACGCGATGCACGTGCACGCGGATGCCGAGCTCGCGATCGTGCTCGTGGACGAGGGCGCCATGGAGCAGCTCCACGTGCAGTGGATGGACGAGCCCGGCCCGACCGACGTGCTCAGCTTCCCGATGGACGAGCTGCGCCCGGGCACGGAGGACAACGAGACGCCGCCCGGACTACTCGGCGACATCGTGCTCTGCCCGCAGGTGGCCCAGGCCCAGGCGGAGACCGCCGGGCACTCCACCCTCGAGGAACTGCTCCTGCTGACGACCCACGGCGTGCTGCACCTGCTCGGGTTCGACCACGCCGAGCCGGCCGAGGAAAAAGAGATGTTCGGCATCCAGCGGGACATCCTGATCGGTTTCACCCTGCAGGAACGCACGCGCGGTTGATGATGATCGGGTGGTTTGTCACGGCGGCGATCCTGCTGGTGGCGTTCGGCGGGCTGATGGCCGCCGTGGACGCCGCCATCACCGCGCAATCCCGGGCGGACATCTTCGACCTGGCCGACACCTCGCGCGCCAAGCGCTCCCTCCAGGCGATCGCGCGGGACACCGGCGCCCACCTCAACGCCCTCAATTTCGTGCGCATCATCGCCGAGACGACCGCCGCAGTGCTCGTGACCCTCGTCTTCGCCACCTCCATCGAGGAGTTGTGGCTGGCGCTTCTGCTCTCCGCCCTGATCATGACGGCCGTGTCCTTCGTGCTCGTCGGTGCCAGCCCGCGCAGCGTGGGCCGCGCACACCCGACGAGCCTCCTGGCCGGCACGGCGCCGCTGGTGCACTTCGTCCGGGTGCTGCTCGGTCCGATCGCGAACGCCCTGGTCGCGCTGGGCAACCGGGTGACACCCGGCCGCACCCGCCTCGCCACCTTCACCTCGGAGAACCAGCTGCTGAGCATGGTGGACGAGGCCACCGAACTCGACGTGCTGGAGGAGGAGGACCGGGAACTCATCCACTCGATCTTCGAGTTCAACGACACCGTCGTGCGCGAGGTGATGATCCCGCGCACCGACATGGTGACCATCGACGCCGGCGCGTCCATCGGCGCCGCCATGGGCATCTTCCTGAGCAAGGGCTACTCCCGGGTGCCCGTCGTCGACGGCGAGGTCGACGACGTCACCGGCATCCTGTACCTGCGCGATGTGGCCAGGCTCGTCTATGAGCGGCCGTTGAACGTGGAGCAGCTGACCGTGGGCGAACTGGCCCGGCCCGCCGTCTTCGTGCCCGAATCGAAGAAGGCCGACGACCTGCTGCGCCAGATGCAGCTGGAGTCCAACCACCTTGCGATGGTGGTCGACGAGTACGGCGGCATCGCCGGCCTGGTCACCCTGGAGGACCTGATCGAGGAACTCGTCGGCGACATCTCCGACGAGTACGACCGGGACGTCGTGGAGGTCGAGGACCTCGGCGGCGGACGCTTCCGGGTGGCCGCGCGGCTTCCCGTCGACGAGCTCGGCGAACTGTTCGACCTCGACCTGGACGACGACGACGTCGACTCGGTGGGCGGGCTGCTGGCGAAGACGCTCGGACGCCTGCCGGTCGCCGGATCCGTCGCCTCGGTGAGCGGCCTGGTGCTCACCGCCGAGCGCACCGAGGGCCGACGCAAGAGAATTAGCACCGTGCTGGTGGAACGAGACGAAGCGCTGATTGATGCGCAGACCGCATTCCTGGGAATGTCGGACGATGAAGGAGCAAATGGCCATGGCTAAAGAAGACGCGTACCGAGCGGGATTCGTGTCCTTCGTGGGCAGGCCGAACGTCGGCAAGTCCACGCTGACGAACGCACTGGTGGGGGAGAAGGTCGCGATCACCTCGTCGAAGCCGCAGACCACGCGCCGCGCCATCCGCGGCATCGTGCACCAGAAGAACGGGCAGCTGATCCTGGTCGACACCCCGGGCATCCACCGGCCGCGCACGCTGCTCGGCGAACGTCTGAACAGCCTCGTGCAGACCACGCTGGCCGGGGTCGACGTCGTGGGGCTGTGCATCCCGGCCAACGAGCCGATCGGCCCGGGCGACCGGTTCATCAACGAGCAGCTGGATTCCTTCCCGCGCGCGAAGAAGGTGGCCATCGTCACCAAAATCGACGCCTCGTCCAAGACCAACGTGGCCGCGCAGCTCCTGGCGGTGTCGCAGCTGCGGGATTGGGAGGCGATCGTGCCGATCTCCTCCCAGAGCCGCATCCAGCTCGACGTACTCAGCGCCGAGCTCCTGCGTCTGCTGCCGACCGCCGATGCCCCGCTGTACCCGGCGGACACGGTGACCGACGAGACCCTGGAGTCGCGCATCTCGGAGTACATCCGCGAGGCCGCGCTCGAGGGCGTCACCGACGAGCTGCCGCACTCCATCGCCGTGACCATCGACGACATGATCGAGCGCGACGACCAGGAGCTGGTCGAGATCTACGCCAACCTGTTCGTCGAACGGGACAGCCAGAAGGGCATCATCATCGGAAAGTCGGGCAGCCGGCTGAAGGATGTCGGCGTGCGCGCCCGCAAGCAGATCGAACCGCTCGTCGGCAAGCGGGTCTTCCTCTCGCTCCGGGTCAAGGTCGCCAAGGAGTGGCAGCGCGACGCGAAGCAGCTCGGCCGCCTCGGCTTCTAGCCGTCCCGGCCGCTCGCCCAGAGTCGCCGTTTCCGCCGAGAATCGCCGGTCCAACGGCGACTCTCGGCGGAAACGACGATTCTCGCGGCTGGCATCCGTTGGCCGGCGAACGGTGCTAGCCTGAAATGGTGCTGTTCGGTGTGCTCCTCCTTAGCTGCCGCGACGAGACCTAATCTGAGGCCTCACTCGTCGCGGAGTCTGTCGTGGGCTGACCACCATTCGCGAGGAGATCAGGGATCATGAAGAACAACCAGACCGCATCGGCCATGCCGATCCACAAGTACCGTCCGTACCACGAGCAGTTCCGGGTCTCGCTGCCCGACCGCACCTGGCCGGACAAGCACATCGTTCAGGCCCCGCGCTGGTGCGCGGTCGACCTGCGCGACGGCAACCAGGCACTCATCGACCCGATGAGCCCCGAGCGCAAGCGCATCATGTTCGACCTGCTGGTCCGGATGGGCTACAAGGAGATCGAGGTCGGCTTCCCGTCCGCCAGCCAGACCGACTTCGACTTCGTGCGCAGCCTGATCGAAGACGACGCCATCCCGGATGACGTGACCATCCAGGTGCTCACCCAGGCTCGCGAGCACCTGATCCACCGCACCTACGAGTCCATCGCAGGGGCGAAGCAGGCCATCGTGCACTTCTACAACTCCACGAGTGTGTTGCAGCGCGAGGTCGTCTTCCGCCAGGACAAGCAGGGCATCACCGACATCGCCCTGTCCGGCGCGCGCCTCTGCCGCGCGGCCGAGGCGACTATCCCGGGAACGACCGTCTACTACGAGTACTCGCCGGAGAGCTACACCGGCACGGAGCTCGAGTTCGCGGTAGACGTGTGCAACCAGGTCATCGAGATCCTCGAGCCGACGCCGGAGCGCAAGGTCATCATCAACCTGCCCGCTACCGTCGAAATGGCCACCCCGAACGTCTACGCGGACTCGATCGAGTGGATGTCCCGTCACCTCGCCCACCGCGAGAACATCATCCTGTCGCTGCACCCGCACAACGACCGCGGCACCGCGATCGCCGCAGCGGAGCTCGGCTACCTGGCCGGGGCCGACCGCATCGAGGGCTGCCTGTTCGGCAACGGCGAGCGCACCGGCAACGTCGACCTCGTCGCCCTCGGCATCAACATGTTCACGCAGGGCATCGACCCGCAGATCGACTTCGGCAATATCGACGAGATCAAGCGCACGGCTGAATACTGCAACCAGCTGCCCGTGCCCGAGCGCAGCCCGTGGGCGGGCGACCTCGTGTTCACCGCCTTCAG
Source organism: Cryobacterium sp. TMT1-2-1 (assembly GCF_004403955.1). NCBI lineage: Bacteria > Bacillati > Actinomycetota > Actinomycetes > Micrococcales > Microbacteriaceae > Cryobacterium > Cryobacterium sp. TMT1-2-1. The sequence continues at coordinate 3,525 of NZ_SOHC01000053.1, read as the reverse complement.
CGGTTCACACCAGGACGCCATCAAGAAGGGCTTCGAGGCGATGGCCGCGGATGCCGCGGCGCAGGGCCGCTCCGTTGACGAGCTGGCGTGGGCCGTGCCCTACCTGCCGATCGACCCGAAGGACCTCGGCCGCAGCTACGAGGCCGTCATCCGCGTCAACTCGCAGTCCGGCAAGGGCGGCGTGGCCTACCTGCTGAAGACCGACCACGCCCTCGACCTGCCGCGCAAGCTGCAGATCGAATTCTCCGGCGTCGTCCAGGCCAAGACCGACGCCGAGGGCGGCGAGGTGACGAGCGAGCAGATCTGGGACATCTTCAACGACGAGTACCTGCCGGCGAAGCGGTCCAACCCGGATGCCAAGTGGGGGCGGTTCGAGCTCTACTCGACCCGCACCGCCAGCGACCTGTCCGGCACGGTCGAGCTCACGGTCGACCTGCGCGACGACGACTCCGTGGCCAATGCGACCGGGTCGGGCAACGGCCCGATCGCGGCGTTCCTCGGCGTGATGGCGGAGCGGGGCATCGAGATCACGCTTTATGACTACGTCGAGCACGCCATGTCGGCCGGCGGGGACGCCCTCGCTGCCGCCTACGTCGAACTCGACGTCAACGGCAAGCGCTACTGGGGAGTGGGAATCGACGCTGACATCTCCACCGCGTCGCTGAAGTCGGTCGTGTCGGCGGTCAACCGCGGCGTTCGTGCCGAGGTCGGCAACCGCGAACTCGCCACGGCCTAGGACAGCACCGCCCGCGACAGGGCACGGGACCGGGACCGGTTGCGGGGCGGGGCCGGCTGGATCACCAGCAGGCCCCGCCCCGTCGTTGTCAGCGCTTGTCAGCGTTTGTCAGCGGTTGTCAGCGCAGGACCGGGACCGACGCGGAGCGAGCCGTCGCCGGCGCCCCGAGGATGCGGGTGCAATCTTCGATGGCCCGGGCGAGGAGGTCGTACAGGCGCGCGTCCGTGTCGGGCACGCAGGCCTCCGCGATGCCCGGAACCGAAATACGCAGGATCGACTCGGCAGTGTGGGTGGTGAATTTCGAGCGGGGCCGGGAGCCGACGAACCCGATGAAGTCCCGCGCCCAGCGCTCGGTGTCCGGCGCCCGCCGGAAGGCCTCCCTGACCTGTTCCGTGACGTTCGCCGAAGACCCGGCGTCCATCCCGGCGAGGTTGCGCTCGCAGGTGAGGATGCCCACCGCCAGGGCACGCTGGCGCTCCATGCTGGCGACCGGCAAGGCCTGGGTTGCCGCGCGCAGGGCGACAAGCAACTCGACTCGCGGGTCGTCGCCGCGCAGGCCGATGACGGACGGAATCAGCGTCGTCAACCGGGAGCGGGCCGCGTCGGAGGTGCAGTCGTTCACCATCCTCGCCATCGACGCGAGCGTCGGGTGCGTGCAGGACGGATGGTCGCTCCAGGACTCGCCTGCGAGGTAGGACGCGAATTCCATGAAGCATCCGCCGCTCCGCGGGGTGCGGTGCTTCCCTCGGGAAAGCACCGGCATCAGCTCCGGCGCGCCGGTCGAGTGTTGTGTCATGAGGAACCTCCATGAGACGTGAACCGTTGCCTTCCAGTCTCACCCCGCAGGGGATGAAATACCAGTGGCCTGTCCGCCGAGGCCCTCACGGGGTAGAACAGTGCCATGGCTGAACTAGCGGCGCTTGCCTCGTGGATTGACGGTTACCGCCGCGCCTGGGAATCAAACCGGCCAGGGGACATCCGGGCGCTGTTCACCGAGCGGGCCGTGTACCGAACCGAGCCCTACGCCGACCCCTGGGTCGGGCAGGATGCCATCGTCGCCGAGTGGCTGTTCGCCGCCGACGAACCGGGGGAGACCTCGTTCCGCTGGGCGCCACTGGCGATCACCGACGATGTAGCCGTCGTCCTGGCGACGACGGTCTACCGCGACGGGCCGAGCTACCGGAACCTCTGGGTGATCCGGCTGGCTCCGGACGGCCGGGCGAACGAGTTCACGGAGTGGTGGATGGAAGAGCCCGACTCGGCTGCGTAGGCGAACCGGATTTACGGGGTGGGCTCCGCCGACACCGCCGACCCCGCACCGGTCAGCGTGGGATTGCGGATGCCCGCCAGGGAGACGAGGCCGCCCACCACCAGGAGCGCCGAAGTGACCATCGCCGCCCGCAGGTAGCCGTTCAGGTCGAGCGCCGAACCGACGATGATTCCCGTGCAGGCGACCGCGATGAGCCCGGCGACCCGGGCGACGGCATTGTTGATGGCAGAGCCGATGCCCGCCCTGGCCGGGTCGACGGCGCCCAGGATCGCCGTGGTCAGGGGAGCGACCGTGATGGCCATGCCGAGGCCGAAGACGGAGATACCGGGCAGGACCTGCGTCCAATAGGCGGCCTCCGAGGTCATGGTCAGGGTGAGGAGGAAGCCGACCGCGCAGACGAGCGGGCCGACCGTCATGAACAGGCGCGGCCCGATCCGATCGGCCCGGGCGCCGAACCAGGAGGCGAGCAGGATCAGCAGCACCACCGCGGGCAGTGTGGCCACGCCGGCCGCAAGCGCGGTGTACCCGCCGACCTCCTGCAGGAACACCGTGAGCACGAAAGGACCGAAGGTGAACGCCGCATAAATGAAGACGGTGGCGATGTTGCCCATGCCGAAGTTGCGCACGGTGAACATTTCGAGCGGCATCATCGGATCGTCGCAGCGGTTCTCCCACCAGAGGAAGGCGGCGAAGCAGGCAATCCCGAGCACGAACGGCAGGTAGATGGCCGGGCTCGACCAGCCCAGGCGTCCCTGTTCGATCAGGGCGAAGACGGGGCCGCCGAGGCCCAGTACGCCGAGGATGGCGCCCACGACGTCGACGCGCGGCCGGGCCGGATTGGGCGCGTCGGTGCCCAGGCCCGCAAGCAGCCACAAGGCAACCGCTATCGGCAGCACATTGATCGCGAAGATGAGCCGCCAGGATGCCGCGTCGACGAGCATGCCGCCGACGAGCGGCCCGACGACGAACGCGGCGGTCGTCCACGCCGTCCACTTGCCGATGGCCTTGCCCTGTTCGGACGGGGCGAACGTCGAGATGATCAGCGCGAGCGAACTCGGCACGAGCAGGGCCCCGGCCGCGCCCTGCAGAATACGGGCGATGACGAGCACCAGCGCCGTCGGGGCGACCGCGCAGAGCAGGGAGGTGGCCCCGAAGCCGTAGAGGCCGATGCGCATAATCCGCATCCGGCCGAACGAGTCCGACAGGGATCCGGCGATCAGGATGAATGCGCCCAGCGTGATCAGGTAGCCGTCGACGACCCACTGCTGCAACGCGAGTCCGCCGCCCAGGTCCTCGCGCATGGCCGGCAGCGCGACGTTGATGACCGCGCCATCGAGGAACGCCACGAAGGTGACGATGATGGCGACGAGAAGCACCCGCTGGGCTCTGGTCACACGCACAGCGTATGCCTCCTCCGGGCCGAACGACACCCGTATTCGGTCGGCCTGGCTAGGGGCCCCAGCGCCAGCGGCGGCCCGCCGCGCGCGGCGCCGGGCGGCCCTCCGTGCGGCCGTCCGTG